>JAIRYN010000017.1 GCA_031267575.1 Synergistaceae bacterium
CAAAAACCGCGGAACAAGTTGGAACGTTGGATGACATATTTTGCCGGGACAGGAGGATCGGAAATGGAACAAATAGCCCAACAAGAACCAAGAATATCTGACGCGCTGGCAGCGGAAAGGTTTTTTTCGATGGATAAGGAAAAACGATACGCTTATTTTCTCGAATGGAAACAAATCATCGACGAAGAATCACGTGAAGCTATAGCGGAAGCTAGAGGCAAAGCCAAAAGTAAATTTCAAATCGCGAAGAATATGTTAGATGATGGCGCGAGCGTAGAGTTCGCAGTCCGGTATACAGGTCTTTCTCTCGAAGAAGTACAAAATCTACAAAACAAAACCGTCCCACGCGTGTAAGAAGCGTGGGTTTTAGGATCGAGTAGCGGAGGTCTCGAAGTAGCCGATTACATCCTTTGCCGCAATCAATCGCTTCCCGGCGAGGATGTTCTCAATTCGGGTATGACCGTGATCCACAAAGTGATGGAGCAGGCCAGTCCGCTCAGAATATTGGAAACGGGTTCAGCCCAAAAAACCCCATCGATCCCAAGGTCCCACAGTTTCGGTAAGATGAGGGTCAAGGGAACCACGACGATGACTTTGCGGAACAAAGAAAAGAAAATCGCCTGCCTGGACCGCCCCAAGGCCACGAAGGTGTTTTGCCCCGCGACGTGCAGCGACATCAAGAGAAAACCCCAAAAGTAAATGCGCAAAGCCGGGATTCCGGCGGCGATTAGAGCGGGATCCTCCGAAAAAAGGCGTATGAAAATCCTGGGGAAACAAAAAATAGTCAACCACGCCAACAACGTGTAGCTGATGCCCGCGAGGAAAACAAAAGCGATGGCCTTTCTTACCCTCTCGAGCGCCTTCCCTCCATAATTGAAACTTATAATGGGGATCGCGCCATTCGTCAAACCACTGATGGGCAATTGAAAAATCTCCCGTACTGAGTTGACGACAGTCATCACCCCCACGTATAGGTCGCCGCCGTAGCTTTGGGCCGTTACGTTACAAATCATTTGAACCAGGCTGGTGGTCATACCCATGATGAAATTGGAGAGTCCTAACGCCAATATTTTCTTCAGGCGGAACCAGCGAACTTTCATGTTCTTGAATCGGAGCTTGAGAGTCGCTTGGCTCCCCGTGAGAAACCCCAGCACCCATACGGTGGACAAGAACTGAGAAAGGACCGTGGCGATGGCCGCTCCGCGAATATTCATATGGAAGGTGAAAATAAAAATGGGGTCGAGGATGATGTTGGCGACAGCCCCGAAGAGCACCGTCATCATTCCGGTTTGCCCAAATCCCTGGCTATTGATGAAAGGATTCATGCCCAGCGCGATCATGACGAAGAGATTTCCCCACAGGTAAATTCGGATGTACTCACCCGCGAAAGGGAAGGTTTCGTCGCTGGCTCCCAACAGGTAAAGGACAGGCTTGTAAAAAAGTAAGCCTAGCACCGTGAGAAGAATACCCGTGTAGCACAACATGCTGAAGGATGTGCCCATGATTTTCTCCGCTTCCTCGTTGTCACCTCTACCGCGCGCCATAGCGCATAAGGGCGCGCCGCCGACGCCGAAGAAGTTGGAGAAGGAGTTCACGAATGAAATGATCGGGAAGCACAACCCTACGCCTGTAAGCGCCAATGCTCCGGTGCCTGGAATGCGCCCGATATAAATTCTGTCGACGATGTTGTAAAGCAGATGCAAGATCTGCGCGATTGTCATAGGCAATGCTACTTCTAAAATACCGCGAGAAACGCTACCCGTTGAAAAATCCGTTTGATGTGTGTTCATCACGCGATGCTCAACTTCTTACCCGCTTGGTTGATGGCTGTTTTTTTCATGATGTGAAGTTTCCGGGTTGTTGCCAAAATTATTTTTTTGTGCCTTTCAGTCTGGCAATGACGTCTTCCGTGATGTCTGTACCACCGAGATACACGGAGTCGGCTTCCAAAATAACCGTCATTTTCTTCTGAGTCATGATGGACCGAAGGGCTTTGTTGCAATCTTCCAGGATGGGAGCCATTCGCCGCTGTCTTTCTTCGCTCAACCGGGCCTGTCTTGCGATCACTGCCCGCTGTTTTCCCCCCGTGTCTTTTTCCGTGGTTAGGTTACGGTCCAGTTCCGCGAATTCCTTGATCAGATTAAGGGATTGTGTCAGCAAGCGTTTCATCTCCGGGTCTTTTTCGTCGCTCACGATACGGGCAGGGTCATCTGTAATAGGTCTGCTCAAAAACAGAAGCAACCGCGTCGTCTGATCGAATTGTGGATGCTGGAATAGAATTTTTTGTGAATTGACAATCCCCACAGTATCCGCCGCTCCAGCGGAGGTTTCCGCGAAAATCACCAGAACGGCCGCCACAAGAAACCAAATGCAATATTTTTTAAGCTTCGAATATATGTCGGGGTCCAGTTTTAAATACAATGTCACTGCGATAACCTCCTTTAAAACTTACGCTACGTGGGAGATTTTAACACAAAAGACGCTGAATACGACACAAAAATCCCCTGCCTTGTGGCAGGGGAAACGGTGAGCCTGTGATGTTTCTTTTCCTGAAATTTCTTTACCCACCTTTACCTCGTCGAAATTTTCATTTCTTGGATAGCTTGGGCAAGGCGGGCCACACCTTCTTCGATAACGTCGGGCTGACTGTAAGTATAGTTGATCCTGGCGGCATGGATGCCGGCCTTGGAGTTCACGCAGAAAGACGCTCCCGGAAGAATGGCGACCTTTTTGTCGAGAGCGCGTTTGGCTAGATCGTTGCTATTGATAGCGCCTGTATTCAGCCAGTAAAAAAATCCGCCTTCTGGTTTCACCCAAGAAACTCCCAGAGGCGCCAGATGCTTCTGAAAACTTTTCTCCATGGCGTCTCGTTTGACGCGATAATTGGAGATGATGTTGGGCAGGTGTGAGTCCAGATATCCTTTACGGCAATACTCGTGGGTAAGCACCTGAGTGATGGGACTCGAACAAAGATCTGTAGTCTGTTTGAAGATGACCATCTGGCGGATGATCTCTTTAGCACCGCTGACCCAGCCAATGCGAACTCCCGGAGATAGGATTTTGGAGAAGGATCCGGCGTAGATCGTGTTTCCCGCCTTGTCGAAGGAGAAGATTGAGGGCAGGTGCTCTCCGTCAAACCGGACGTATCCATAGGGGTCGTCCTCGAAAATGGTCAGGCCATAACGCTCCGCTATGGAGGTCAGTTCTTTGCGACGTTCCGTGGATAAGGTGGAGCCAGCAGGGTTCTGAAAGTTCACGATGGTGTAGATAAATTTGAGTTTTCTGCCCTGCTTCCTCAGTTCTTCGATCAAGGGAGGCAGTTCCGAGACCCTCATGCCCTCCTGGTCTACCCGAACGGACGCGAACTCCGCGCCGTGATTGGAGAAAGTGTTGAGAGCAGCCATGTAGGTGGGATCTTCCGTGATCACCACGTCTCCCGGATCGAGCATAGCCCAGGCAAAGAGGTCCAGCGCCTGTTGCGATCCGGTGGTCAGGAAAATTTCGTCCAGCTCCGGCTCCCGGCCCAAACGAGGGGCCGTCCACTTGGCCAGGAACTCACGCAGGGGATTGTACCCTTCTGTTGTACCGTACTGCAGCAGAAATGTTCCGTTGTTCCTGAGCTGTTCCGCTCCCTCGGCGAACTGCTCGATGGGGAAGACCTCAGGGGCGGGCATACCTCCGGCGAAAGAAATCATTCCGGGCTGGCCGATCACCTTGAGCAGCTCACGTACCGGAGACGGTCTCGATTTGCGGGCGGTTGCGCTGAAATTTTCTTTCCAGTTATTACTCACGTTGCACTCCGATCCTTTCAGCGTACTAATACCTAATCATAGCTAATAGATACGTTTCGCATAATATTTCTTCGACTATAGAGCCAAAGAAAAAGCTGAATCTCGCAAAGCCCGAAAAAATGTTCCACTATTCCACGAGCGCCGTTGTAGTCCCGATCTACAACAATACTTCTATCTTTACTTCTACCTTTACTTTTATCTTTACTTCTATCCTTACTTTTATCTTTGATAAACTTCGAGCTTCCAAACCTTCTTAATTATTCTTCTTTTCGATAGAAATATACCGCGAAATATACCATAAATATATCTCTGCATTTCGCGCAATTTTTGTATCCGTTATTTGGGACGGGATGTGTTCGGAGCTATTCTCTGGGCGCGTTCCTGGAGGTGTTGGAGGCGGCGGTCCGTGGGCGGGTGAGAGTTGAAACCGCTGGGCTCTGTCTTAAAACCGTTATCTTTGAAGCTCTTCATAGCATAATAAAGGCCCCAAGGACTGTATCCAGCTTTGACAGCCAAGTCCATGCCATAGTCGTCGGCTTCCACCTCTTGCTCACGGCTGAAGCCGCTCTCTGCCAAGTTCATGCCCACAGCTCCCGCAACTTCAGCGACGCCACCCGCCTGACCCAGGAGCGACCCCAAAATACTCCAACCCACGTTGCGCTGCACGCTTTTGTTGTAGTGACCTCTCTGAACGTGGCCTACCTCGTGGCCCAAAACTCCCGCGATTTCGTCGGCTGACTTCAAGATCTGCATCAACCCCTGGGTTACGTGAACAGAAAAATTATCCGAGGACTGGAAATTGACCCACGCGTTAGGCGCCTTGTCTTCTTCATAGGTGATCGAAATAACCTTCATGCCTGCCGCGGTGGCGACGCGGGTCCAAGCGCTTTGCACGATGTTCTTGCCGATCTCGGCGTAAAGCGATGTCGCCGAAAAAACGACGACCAGCAAAACGGCCAACGCCGGAACCGCGAACTTTTTTCTTATTTTTCTCATTGCCTTCGCCCCCTTTTACTTATATTTTTAGTACAAAGATTATTATACCGCCTATCGGTCTCGCGCCACACCGGCGTCATCGCGCCTTGTTACCTGAAGAAAAACGGGAGTTACTCGTATTGTATTGTGCTATACTTCCTTGAAATCCGCCATTTTATTTCGACAAGACGGATTTTTTTGAGAAGAGGTTGTCGTATAGGATCGGCAAGAAAGCAAGGGAATTTTATGGACATCACCAGGATTAAAAACAGAGCGTACTCACTGGCCGGGGAAATGACAAGCCTACGGCGCTATTTTCACGAAAACCCGGAGCTTTCGTGGCAGGAGTTTGAAACGAGCCGCACTATCGCCTCCAAACTTCAAGAACTAGGGTTTGAAAAACCGATAGTGGGAACCGGCGATCAGCCTGTAGGAGTCGTGGCAGACCTGGCGGGGAGTTCGGCGGGGCCCTGCGTAGCCTTGAGGGCGGAGATCGATGCCATCGCGATTATGGAGGACACGGGAGTCTCTTATAAATCTAGCAACCCAGGGGTCATGCACGCTTGCGCTCACGATGCCCACATCGCTATTTTACTTACCGTCGCGAAAATGCTTCTGGAGATGCGAGAGGAGCTTGCTGGAAAGGTGAGGTTCATTTTTCAGCCCGCGGAGGAACACGGTTACCGATCCGGGGCTCAGGCCATGATTAACGACGGCGTTCTGGAGGGAGTCTCCGCCATCGCGGGAATGCACCTATGGCCCGACGTTCCCATCGGAAAGACGCAGTGGAGGACGGGACCCGTAATGGCCTCCGTAGACGGATGGAAAGTTGTCTTCAGGGGAAAGGGTGGGCATGGGGCTGTACCTCAGGGTTCCGTCGACCCGACTCTCGCCGCGGCGGCTTTCATCTCCGCGCTCCAGACCATTGTGAGCCGGGAGATTGACCCTCTGGAAACGGCCGTCGTTAGCGTGGGAAAGCTGGCGTCCGGTTCCGCGTTCAACGTTATTCCAGACTTTGCGGAACTGGCCGGTAACGTGCGGACCTTTAACCGGACGGTACGCGACGGCGTCGAAGAACGGCTTCGACGCATCGCTGAGGGAGTCGGAATGACCTATCGCTGTAAAGCGGAAACCCGCTACGAGGACCTCTACCCCAACCCTGTAGTCAACGACGATATTTTGACACTTCTGTTTCGCGACACCGCGATGCAAGTCGTAGGGGCTGAGAACGTGGAAAGAACATCGCCGAAGATGACTTCCGAGGATTTCAGCTTTTATCAGGCAGAGATTCCGGGATGTCTCTTTTTCGTGGGTTCCGGTGGTGAGACTAAAAGAAGCACGGCGGCGCACCACTCACCTCACTTTGATGTGGACGACAACGCGTTGCCCATAGGAGCCGCTCTCACAACCTCGTTCGTCTGCGCCATGCTCGAACGCGCTTAAAAAAGAAATAAAAAAGAAATAAAGAGATTAAAAAAGAAATAAAAAGATTAAGGAGGAAATCCCGTCCATGTACAGTTTCAAAAATGACTACTCCGAAACGGCACACCCGCAGATACTGAAAGCGATTCTCGACACGAACATGGAACAAGACGAGGGGTACGGGCTGGACCGCCACTCGGAAAACGCGAGAAGTAGCATCGCGAAACGGCTGGGAAAGTTCGCCGATAAGGTGGAGATTCATTTCATCTGCGGGGGAACCCAAGCGAATTTGACGGCGATTTCCGCGTTTCTGCGGCCTCACGAGGCCGTAGTAGCCCCCGAAACCGCTCATATTTGTATCCACGAGGCGGGCGCGATTGAGGCAACCGGCCACAAAATTCTCACGACCCTGGCAGCGGACGGCAAGCTCTTGCCGGAGCGGGTGGAGGAGATTTTGGAACTACACTCGGACGAGCACATGGTCAAGCCGCGTTTGGTGAAGATCTCCAACTCCACAGAGGTGGGGCCGGTCTATAGACTAAAGGAACTGGAGAGGATCAGTGATCTGTGCCGGAAAAAAGATCTTTTACTTTACATGGACGGCGCGCGCGTGGGATCGGCTTTGGTTTCGGAGGGAAACGACGTGACGCTGGAGGATCTCTGCCGCCTGACGGACGCGTTTTACATTGGAGGAACCAAAAACGGGGCCATGATCGGCGAGGCGATAGTGCTTTCTAACGAGGAACTTAAGCGGGATTTTCGCTATAACATCAAACAAAAGGGCGGACTTTTGGCCAAGGGAAAGATCATAGGCGTTCAATTTGAGGAATTGTTCCGAGACGAGCTTTTCTTTGATCTAGCGAGACACGCCAACGTCATGGCGCAAACCATCGCGACCGCTCTGAAAAAGAAGGGTTACGAGTTTTTGACGGACTCTCCCTCCAATCAGATTTTCCCGATCCTGCCCAATGCTTTGATCGAGAAATTGCAAAAAAACTGGGCTTTTTACGTGTGGCAAAAGATGGATGGGGATCGCTCCTCCATCCGAATTGTCACGTCCTGGGCGACGACGGAGAACGCCGTGGAGAATTTCATAAAAGCGTTCTGAGATGCCCAAATTAGCAAGATGAATTAGGATATAATAAATTATTGAGATTTTGTAAACGTTTAAACTCAAGGGGTGGTGTTTTTTGGGGAGCGGTATGCAGTTTTCTACCTTGTTCCAACAAATCATCAACGGCCTTTCGTTGGGGTCGGTTTACGCGCTTATCGCGGTGGGATATTCTCTGGTCTACTCCATTCTCTCGTTTTCGAATTTCGCCCACGGCGGGTTTCTGGTGATAGGGGGCTATATTTGTTACGGCCTATTGAGCGGTTTCGAAGTGGTAACCTCCACACAACAACACATTTTCACCATGCCAGCCTTTAACATCTGGATCGCCAGCCTCAGTGCACTGGTGGGCGCGGGAGTCGTCGCCATCCTGACGGAGCGTTTCGCCTACAAGCCCATACGCGAACGCACCTCCATGACCCTTTATCTGCTGATCGCGTCTATGGGGGTAAGCATTGTCATCGAAAACATCTTCGTCATCGCGGTAGGAGGTCGCTTCCGAGCTTTGCCACCAGACAGTTTTCAGGACATTTTCGCCGTGTTGGAGAAAGTTTTGGGCTATTTGGGCATGAATCGCGTTCCGGGAAGTTCCAGCCAGCTCTTCGATCTGGGCGGAGGTGTCACGGTCAGCATGTTCGATATCCTGTCCTTGATCGTTGCTGTTTTTTTTCTTGGAGGACTACAACTCTTCTTGACACGGACGCGCTGGGGACTCTCGATTCGCGCCGCGGCCTACGACTTACGGACTGCGGGTTTGATGGGGGTCAACGTGGCCTTCCTGATCGGCATCGTCTTTTTCGTCGCGGGGATGCTTGCCGCTATCGGGGGCATTTTCCTTTCGTTCCGCTACACGCTCTATCCTCAACTAGGAGGCATCACCACCAAGGCCTTCGTCGCCGCGGTTATCGGGGGACTGGGAAGCCTGCCCGGCGCCGTGGTGGGCAGCCTGATCTTGGGACTGGCGGAGATGCTCACCGCCGGCTTTATCAGTAGCCAGATGCGGGACTTGGTCGTGTTTTCGATGCTGGTCGTCATGCTTCTGGTGAAACCTGCCGGCTTTTTTGGCAAACAGATCAACGACAAGATCTAGAAGGGGCGGGAAAACATGAAAAAAAGCCTTTTGGGCAACGCTACCTTCGTCGTTTTGGGGCTGATTTTGGCTTTCCTTCCTATTTCGGGTTACCAGGAGGGAATCGTGGTTCTACTGTGCATCAACTGCGTCGCCGCCATGGGCGTTTCGCTCTTGACCGGCTTCACGGGTATCTTCACTCTGGGGCACGCGGCCTACATGGCCCTTGGAGCCTACACCACCGCCATCATGACCGTGCGTTATCACGTTCATTGGCTACCTGCCATTGTCGCGGGGGGTGTGGTGGCCGTTTTGGTCGCCTGGTTGATCGGTATCCCGACTCTGCGCCTGACGGGAGACTACTACGCCATTGCCTCCATCGGATTGGGTGAGGCCATTCGCCTGATTCTCGAAAACTGGCAATCCTTTACGAGGGGCGCGCGCGGATTTCCTGGTATCGGTTCCTACGCCAGCCGCGGAGTGGCGGTCACCTTTTTCACCGTTTTGGGCATTCTCATGTTCAACTTGCTTTCTAGCCGCCTGGGGCGCGAGCTCAAGGCCTCCCGAGATGACCGCGTCGCGGCATCCCTGATGGGTTTCAACACACCGGCGTCCCGCATGAAGGCGCTCCTCATCTCCGCGTTCTACTGCGGCATAGCGGGCGCGCTCTTGGGCGGATACATGAACTTTATCCAGCCCTCCATGTTCGACATGATGAAGTCCACGGAGTTGACGGCAGTGGTGGTCTTTGGAGGTCTGGGTTCCATGAGTGGAACGCTTTTGGGATCCGCTATCGTGACTTTGGTGATGGAAGTTTTCCGGAACATTTCTCAATATAGAATGTTGATTTACGGTGGACTACTGGTGGTCATCATGGTGTTACGCCCGGAGGGCTTGCTAGGCAACCGGGAGATTTGGTCTTTCTTATCCTTTTTACCTGGCTTCGGGCCCAAAAGGAGAGGATGAAAGTGGATAACACGCGCGTTCTTCTCGAACTCGACGGCATCGATATGTTTTTCGGTGGCGTGCAGGCCGTGCAGAACATGAGCTTCACTATCATGGACAACGAATTGGCAGGAATCATCGGCCCCAACGGCGCGGGCAAAACCACGGTGTTCAACATTATCTCAGGCGTTTATAGTCCCACGACAGGCAGCATCTGGTTTCGGGAGCAGGACATCACCCCGCTCCGAGTCTACCAGGTCAACCGGCTGGGTATCGCTCGCACATTCCAGAACCTACGTCTTTTCGACCGGTCCTCCGCCCTCGAAAACGTTATGACGGCCACTCAGAACCGCTATCGCTACTCCTTTCGCAAAAACCTGCAAGGGCATCTATCCCCGGCTTATCGCCCAGATCCGAGCTATTACTACAGTTTTGCCGAATCTCTGTTGCATTTAGGGCGATGGGTGAAGATGGAAAAACGTATTCGCGACAAAAGCATGGAGCTACTGGACCGAGTGGGGTTGGCCGACCGGGCCCATCAAGCGGCTGGAACTCTGCCTTATGGTATGCAGAGGCGGTTGGAAATCGCCCGCGCCCTGGCGCTGGACCCCAAGCTCCTGTTGTTGGATGAGCCGGCAGCGGGAATGAACCCTGAAGAAGTCTTCGCGTTGAACGACCTCATCACCGGCATACACCGCGAGTTCAAGTTGACGACCCTGGTCATCGAGCACCACATGGACGTCATCATGGAAATCTGCCCTCATATCATCTGTATGAACTTCGGGGCCAAGATCGCGGAGGGAACGCCCGAAGAAATCCAGAACAATCCTGGGGTTTTGAGCGCGTATCTGGGCGATGAGATAGAGACGCCTGAAGAAAAGGCGGTGGACGCATGAGTGTGTTGCTGGAAGCAAAAGATTTTTATGTCAACTATGGCGCTATCAAGGCACTTCAAGGTTTTTCCCTTTCGTTGAATGACCAGGAGATCGTCTCTGTCATTGGCTCCAACGGGGCAGGCAAGTCTACGTTCATGAACGCGATCATGGGCATGGTGAAGCGGGATCGGGGCGAGGTTTTTCTGAACGGAAACAAACTACCGAACAAAAGTTTCCAGGTCGTCAGGAACGGGTTGGCTTTTGTGCCAGAGGGACGCAAGATTTTCGCGCCTTTGACCGTGCTTGAAAACCTCCAGATCGGGGCCTTCTCCAGAGCTGGGAAGGGCAACGTCAAAAAAGATATGGAGTGGGTTTTCTCCCTTTTTCCTCGTTTGGAGGAACGCGTTCAGCAACACGCGGGAACCTTGTCCGGGGGAGAACAGCAGATGTTGGCCATCGCTCGGGCGCTCATGGCCCGTCCTCGCGTATTGCTCCTGGATGAGCCCTCCCTGGGGCTTGCTCCGATCATTATCCGCGATATTTTCAATGAGCTGCGGCGCATTAACGAAGAGGGAGTCAGTATCCTCCTTGTTGAGCAGAACGCCAGGCAGGCGTTATTACTTTCTCACAGGGCTTACGTTCTACAAACGGGGCGCCTGTTGAAAGAGGGCATGTCTAAAGAACTCCTGAATGATTCGGAGATCACGGCGGCGTACCTGGGCACGAAAGGACGATAACGCAGAGGAAATTCATATCGAGGAATTAATATCGATGGAAGGAATGAAAATGGGAACGGAAACAGAAATGTCACTGGTGGAGATGACGGTGAGAGACTTTACGGGAAAATTGGAATCGGCCGCTCCCGCGCCGGGAGGCGGAAGCGCGGCGGCTCTGTCCGGGGCGTTGGGTGCCGCGTTGGTTTCAATGGTATGTAAATTGACGATGGGCAAATCGAAATACGCGGAGTACGAAATCTTCGTTCAGGGGGTTCTGGCGCGGTCGGAAAAGCTAACGAAAAAACTTTTGGACACGATTCAAACGGACTCGGATGCATTCGATTCCGTTATAACCGCTTTCGCTATGCCTAAAGAGACGGAGGAGCAGAAAATCGCTCGTAGCGTTGCCGTCCAATCTGCCTACAAGACGGCGGTCGCCTCGCCGGAAATGATGGCGGAAGATTGCTTGGCCGTTGTCGAGTTGGCTGAGTCCCTATTTGGAAAAAGCAACGCCAATGCCGTCAGCGACCTCGCTGTAGGGGCGATGCAGGCCCATGCGGGTCTCAAGGGCGCTTTGGCTAACGTGCAGATCAACCTTCCGCTCATCAAGGACACCGTTTACGTAGCCGAGAAAAGGGCTTGGATGGAGCGGGTGGCAAAAGAGTCCGCCCGACGCCTTCAAATTCTAGAAGCCGAGATAGCCCGGCAACTGGGTTTATGATCCTTGGTTTAGGCGTGGACCTATGTAGTATTCCACGCATGGAAAAAGCCGCTCGGTCTAGCTATTTCGTGAAACGCCTTTTTCGCCCCGCGGAAATTGCCTATGCCGACGGAAAAGGAAAGGATCGGGTGGCCAGTTTTGCCGCGGCTTTCGCGGCCCGTGAGGCTTTTGCCAAAGCTAGCGGCATTTCCCTGTTTACGTTGACCCTTTCTTCCCACTTCTGCTTGGAACGAAGGTCAGGCGTCCCTCATCTTGTGATTCCGTCCGACCTGGACGCCGACTTCTCCGCGGGGAAAAAGCGGGCATGGGTCTCCCTCAGCCATGAAGGAGACTATGTAGTGGCTGTTGTGGCAATCGAGGCTATGCTGTGAGTTATAGAAAAAGGCGGCGTGTCGATTGGGACGAGGAGTTGCGCAAAACTGAACATATACGTCGAAAGGGGCTTTTCACTTCCGCCCTGGGGTTCGGGGTCGCGATGATCTTTATCATGGGCGCGCACTATATGAGTCCTGGCGGAGTGGAGATCAGCCGCAAGATCATTTTCACGTTCTGTTTTGTGATCGCCATGTTTCTTCTGCGAGGGATTTTGGGACGCCGGGAACGCCTGCGTCAAGAGCGGGAGGAAAGAGAGTACGTGCTGGCGCTGAATCATCTGAGGCAGGGTCAGGACGCCGATAAAGTAAATAAAGTAGATAAAGTAGACAAAGTGAACAAAAAAGCGCTATGAACTGTTATTTTCGCACTTTTTCCGAAGAAGGCACTTTATCCTTGGGACGGGCGTTGGGACGGGCGTTGACGCCAGGAATGACGATTTTACTCTCAGGGGACTTAGGCACGGGCAAAACTGTTCTTGCTCGCGGAATAGGAGATACATTAGGGGTGAGCCGGGTGCGCAGCCCTTCTTTTACGTTGGTGAATGAGTACGTCACTCGGAAGTGTACCGTCGTACACGCCGATCTTTATCGACTAGAGCCCGGCGAGACTGCGGAATTGGGGCTCGAAGATTACCTCGACGAGGGTGGAAGTGGCAAAAAATGTTTATTATTGGTAGAGTGGCCGGAGCGGTGGGCGACACCACCGGAAGAGGATGTTTTGAGGGTCGCCATCGAGGCGGAGGACGAGACGAAACGGGGCTTTCTATTCTCCTCCCAAGGAGAAAGAGCTGACGCGGCTCTTCGTGCTTTGCGCGTCTCATTGGCGGATGACCCGATGACGGAGAAGCCACTATGATTTTGGCGGTGGATTGTAGTTTACGCTGGACAAACGTAGCTCTTTTCTCGGAGGGCAGAGTGTCCGCGTCAGAGCGTCTGAACATCGGGCGTCGCCAGGCGACGGAGCTTCCGCTGATGGTGGAGCGTCTTCTCGTCAACGCGAACTATTCTTTCGACGATATCGCTCTAGTGGCTGTAACAAACGGTCCCGGCTATTTTACGGGGATACGAGTAGGAGCCGCTTACGCGACGGGTCTGGCTTACGGTTTAGGAGTGAAAATCGTTCCGGTTTCTACGCTTTATATGTTGGCCTACCCCTTTCTAGCTTCCCGAACGGTTCTCGTCGTTGTCTATGCGGGACGGGAACGCCTCTATGCCGCTTCCTTTGGACACAGACAAAAAAACGCCCAAGAAAACGCGCTTCCAACGGGAGAATACGGAAGCGAAATTTTGGAGGCTTGGTTGTCACGTCAAGAAAAGGGATTCTCTTCCCAAGATGTTCTCATTGTGTCCGACGATCCCGAAAAAGTGTCATCGGCTTTTAGACTGCCCCAAGAAGCCCAAAAAGAAATGCGCCGCGTTCCTCCCGACGCGGCTATTGTGGCTCGAATCGCCGCTCAGGCCGCAAACCGTGGAGAATCAATTTCCCCTATGGACCTAAGAATATCCTACCACCGATCTCCCAAAACTGGCGGCGTTCTTCACTGAATCATCAATACTGAATCATCAATATCAATTTGACACACTCCCACGACTAAAGCTGTGGGAGTGTAAGATCGACAAAGACAGCCGACTGAAACCGGTCTTACGTCTTCTCCTTTAAGAGTGGTTAAGAGTGGATGCCCCCACTCTGAGAATATTTACAGCCGCCTTGATATCCCGATTGATATCCCGGTCGTGTTCCGCCCCGCACCCGCATCTCACACCCGTATCTCACATTGATAAGCCATAAAAGGAGTTTAACATGAAAGTAGACATATGGCAATAAACTAAATACAAAACAAACGCCGCCAGTGGCGGCGTTACGATTCTTGTCCAACGGCTGAAGCCGTTGACTTTCTCATCGCTTTATCGTAAGGCCATACACCCATTTTCAGCTTATAGTTTTTGCGCATATGCAAGCAATTCTTTGTCACCCGGCAATAATTCGAGTAATTCATCGATCTTTGACTTCGCTTCGGTGGTACGCGCGTTGTCAATCAAATACTTGACCAAGAGCTTTTTGTAGAACAGCCAGCCCTCCACATTCTCGCTGACGGCGCACAGATATTCGACGAGCTTGCAGTAGTTTTCAGCCTGCTCGTCCGAGATTTCTTTGAGTGACAGCAGCCATTGCGCCGCTGTCGCGTATAGTTCCTTGCGCCGTGCCGTTTGTGTCGCGACGTCGCCAAGGTGCGCACCGAGGTTCTCACGCGCCGCAAGTCTCTTTGCGTGGCCACACAGGAACATCTCGCACAGACCGTCGATTTTCTCCGATTGTGACAGTTGTGCGTTCAACAGTACGCGCAGCGTGTCGTGCAGCGCTTCCATATACACAAGCAACAGAAATTCGTCGTTGCGGGGGGAAACGGCGCCGGTCTTGGAGATGAGAAAGTCACAGGCTTGTTCGTAGAGTATATGATCAGAATGTATACGCTTTTCGTCCCAAACGTATGATACTGATTTCTCGCTTACATAATACTTGTAGAGAGATTCTTTGACAATTCCTACTTTTGAAGCAAGGCTCAAAGTATAAAACACACAGTAGGTATCGCTTCCGTATGTCAGGTTATCATTACGAACATAACCCTTTAGCGTGGTTGCTTTATATAATTTCCCCCACATGGGACGCATAAGAGCGTGATAGTTAACAAAATACTTATCATAATCCGATTGAGAGTACAGCACTAAATCGCGATTTAATGTTCTGATACCCATTGTTTCATTTGTTACGGCATTGATGAAATCACTACCCGCAGCCACAACGTCAAGATCGTTTTCAACACAGAAGCTGTGCAGTTTCTCAATATATTCAGGTTTATACTCGTCATCGCTGTCTAATGTGCAGTAGTAATCCTCATCTGTGAGGTCTAAATTGATTCTTCGGACAAATTGATTCCACAGTTTGTTTTCCTCGATGGTATGTGGCTTGCGGTTTTCATCAATGTGAAATATGCTGATAAACTTATACTGATCGGCATACTGATTTAGCAATCGTAATGTATCGTCTGTGCTGCCGTTATCTAATATGTGCCATTCAAGCTCGCCTTTATAAGTTTGGTTTACAACACTATCCACACAACGACGAATAGTTTTCGATGCATTGTAAGCCAATGTTTGAATCAGAACCTTACTCATGATAAGCCTCCTATTTAGTATTGAAACATTACTTGGTTTGTTGCACTTTTAATATAATGCGGCATTACTCGCACAAGCTGTTGTTTAATATTGTCCTCATTTTGAATTAGGGTGCGGAATCTATTCGCTATATCGTAATCATCAACCAAATCCATAACAGGCAGTACATAGTCCAAAACACCGAGGTCTTGTGCTATCCCCTGCGATTTTGAAGAATACCCAACAACCAGAGTTGGAACGCAGGACGAGTAAGCCGCGATTGATGCGTGAGTTCTCAATGTCACGCAAAAACGTGCATTACCAATAATGTGTTTGAGTTGGGACGCTGAGTAACGCTCTGTGATTATTCTCACACGGCTCTTGTCAGCGATGATCAACTGCGACATCGTTTCAATGTCGTTATCAGTCGGACAAATAACGTGTGGAACGAGCGCGATATTCATATTCGTTTCGGATAGGATAACATCCACTAATTTCTGAAAGTTCCGTATTGCAATTCCGTCAACACGTTCTTTTCGTGAAGCAAGCGGTCCAAATGTAATGCTGACATAGTTGTTAAAATCAAACGCAACAGGTACTGGCTTTAATAGGAACGCAACATCAGAAACCTTAATGACATTCTTAATTCCGAGTTTCGTAAGCGCGGCATAAGTTAGACACTCTCGCGCGGCAATAAGGTGTTTTGTGTTTAGTGCATCAAACATCTCCTTGTCAATTGTGTTCGGATCGACGGAACAACTCCAAAGTATACTTTTTGCCCCTTTTTCCAAAGCGCGATAGTGAATGTTGGCGTATCTTTTCCAATTATTATAGCAATAATTGTCACCACCGAGATGTATGCACACCGTTTCCGGTGTTATTCTATCAATAGTCGAGCGATATATATTGTCATTATTCTCGATTGAAAAATTTGTGTCTCCCTCGTATTGTATAAATGATTCATCGCGTCCGATAATTTCGTCTGCATCTATTCCAAATTCTCTGTCTTGCTCTGGATTATGCGAAGATAAGATGATATAGCAATCGTCATATCTTTCGCGCAAAACTTCGATGCCACACCGCACCAGCGCCTCGCCGCCGTGATTGTAGCAACCACCGTGACCATAAATCAAAAAGTGTTTGCTCATTTTATTGATGCCTCCTAGTGGGCGAGTATTCTCTGGTATAGTTCCCCAGCGTGGTCGTCAAGCAAATCCGATTCAAATGCGAAATCGTCACGCAACGTACAATTATTGCATTCTGAATTTAGCCCATCGGTTTTCTCTTTCAATACTCCGAGCAGCATTTCTCTTCGTTCATCGCTATTCCATATTTTAGGAAGCGTATTATTTTGTATCTTGAAACTCTTATGTGTTAATCCATTGTACAGTCTGCAAGCAGATACGGTACCGTCGGCTTTTACCGCAAATCGAAAGAATGGAGACGCGCAAATGTGAACCCGATTTTTACGGATATCATACCTGCTAAGAACTTCTTTATCTGCTTCGATAATTCCGTCATACGCAACCTCGTGAAACACGCGGACAGTTTTTTCAACGCTAATTGCGTCACATTTATCACCGAACATACTGAAAAAAGTATCTTCCGCATCGCCTACGCAACTGTCCATAATTTTGCAGGCGACAACAGCACTACCTTTGTTTTTATAAAGATAGTCTATCTGTTCTAAATATTTATCGAAATCAATGGTTGCACCGCAATTTCTCATAAAATCCTCTGACGAAAGTCCGTTGACTGAGATTTTGATGTGGCATAATCCTGAGGATAGCAAAGAGTCGGTTAGTTGATGAGTGAGAGCAATGCCGTTTGTCGTAATAGTTACGCGTTCAATCCCTGCTCTGTCTTTGAACTGCTCAATCATATATGGAAGTCGTTTATGCAGAAGCGGCTCGCCCATACCTGCAAAGCCGATTTGCTTTACTTTACCTGGAAAAGCTATCGTCTGTTTCAATAACAGATCAAACACATCGTCGTTCATATGAAGGAACTTATGACCGCTATCCGAAATCTTCTGTTTTGGCAACGAATGCAGACAATATTTGCATTGCAAATTGCAAAAGCTTGTGGGTTCAATCTCAATCACAAACGGCGTATCTAATGGTATTACCTCCCATAGCGGAACCCTGTCGCTGTTGAAAATTCGAGCAATTTGCGCCATCATTGAATACTCCTTTATGGGATTATGTTAGCTGTTCAGCAGGTTTATAACGTATGCTGTCATCACACATACCATTGCAGTATTTACAGGTTTTAAGCGGATTGCCTTTGAAAAGCAGTTCATATAGCTGATTCCGCTTATATTCTATATTCAGAGTTTCATCGGCCAGATTAACATAATCTGTGCCAAATCCTCTCTCATACAAGATCCTTGCTCTACCGCAAGGGAACAATTTGCCGTCACATATACTTGTGAAAAATCCTTGCCGAGGAACAGAACACTTCTCAAACATCCGTTTCCCGCCGAGGTCATCGTACTTCAAAGTCAAGTCACCGAAGTCTACCCACCCGCCGCAATGTAAATCGTCCGTGTAATCACGGACTTCGCTGTTTACACCGTATTGGTGCAAATAATCGGCGACTGCTTCGCTTTTGTTGGCATCAACCGGATATTTGTCAATGATTATATTAAAATCATCGTTCCATATTATTGCTGCTTGAACGAAAGAATCTCTATCTGCGGAACCCTTTAACGGCATCAGTGTACCATTCGTGATTATCCGAAGATGTCCAATTTGTTCTCTGTAAGTTTGATAAAGAAAATTCATTATATCGGGCAAATCAATCCGTAAAAAAGGTTCCCCCCCTCCTATATCGAACTTGTCGATAAAACCTACAACATCAAACAGCGCGTCGATTTGCCGTTTAATTGAGTTGAGAGTCGGGTGATACGGATTTTTGTAGTAAGGTGAATGCGCTCCGCATAGTTTGTATTTCAAATTACACCTGAGCGTAATCGGAAGGCAAAATACTTTGAGCCGGATAGCATCGTTTTTCGCTTCTGTATAATTCATGTTCAGCCCTCAATTTTAATGCTATGATTTTAAAATTGCTCAAAAAGCAAATCGGGATTAGTAAAACAGTCACGGTTCTGTTCCATTGTTTGCTCGTCCCAGTTCCACCACTGAACTCTTTCCAATATTTCGATTTGCGCTGGGGTAAAACGGTACTTTTTCACCTTGCCCGGAACTTCAACAACGACTGCATAGGAGGGAACATTTTCAAGCACAACCGCGCCACTTCCGATTATTGCGCCATTGCCGATTTCAGATACTTTCGCGGCGTTGATGACCACATTCGCGCCAATCCAAACATCGTGCCCGATAGTCAGTCGATTGCGCTGTAATGTAGGGGCATAGCGCATCTCTGCTGTGGTGATGTTGGATATATTATGATTCCAACAACAAATTGCCGACCGATTGACAGAAGAATACCGGCCGATTGAAGAAACATATTCACGCATATTGATTAGTACATCAAATGAACTCGCACCCTTGCCGATGATTAAGTCTTTATACTGCAAGTCCCTATTTGCTATGCGCGGGAGCGTTTCATAGTCAAATTCGCCGAATCCTCTGTTTTGCAAATCCTCGACAATTGAATCAATCACCTTGTAATTATGTTGAAACACAAACGGGAAGTGTTGGTCTTTGTTAATACTGTCATACGGTAAAACTTTGAACCCGGTTTGAAATTCGAAGTATTTACGATTGATATAGTCAGAGTCGACAAAAAACGCAATGTCGGGACAACACTCTGTCAAAAAACGCATATTCAAAGTGAGAAAAGTCCCAACACCGATGACGACTATTTGCTTGTGCTTTGCTCTGTTTTTGATTTCGCTACTTAATCGGAACATATTTCACCATCCATTCCTTTTCAAAATCCAGCGACCATCTGCAATCAATGAACTCTTCCTGGTGCCCGTTTAACTCGTGTCGCATTTCCGCGAGGTGCGTTTCGCAGTCCGGCAGATTGTATTTGATAATTTTTTCGACCATAGAAATTAGAAACGACCAGTCAAAATACCACCAATAAGCAGAGTTCTCCGGAAATCGCTCACACAGCCAAATTGTGCGTTCACGATAAACAGCGCGATAAGCGTCAAGGTACGCCGCCGTCACCATTCCGTGCTTCGTAGTCGCCGCCGAGTTATTGTTTTCGTGCCTGGCGACATTGTATTTCGGCAATCCGAATGACACGACTTTATTCGCGTTCGAGAGCATTTTGTACATTAGGTAGATATCATCATAAATGCCCGTTTCGGGGAACATAAGGTCCGCGAACACCGATCGCTTGAATAGCTTTGTTGGGAATCCGTTGTTATAGCGTTTGCGCCACAAAAGCTCGACAATCGCGGTTTCGGCGTTCATAACAATCGGTTCGTCCGCTACTCCGACGAGAGTACTTTGGCCGTTCTCCAACTTAGCTGCGCCACAAACCGCGACATCCGCGTCATATGTCTCTGCGAGATTCAGCAAAAACTCTAAAAAATCCGGTTCGCAGGTATCGTCGTCGTCAACGAACGTGACCCACTCGCCTCGCACCGCGTCCAGCCCCGTGTTGCGACCACTGCCGATGTTACCGCGCGCTCGGTGGATAACGCGGACGCGCTCGTCTTTTGCCGCGTACTCGTCCGCAATCGCTCCACTGCGGTCGGTGCTGCCGTTGTCCACGATGATGAACTCAAAATCGCGGAATGTCTGCGCGGATACGCTCTCAATTGCCCGCGCCACAAACGTTTCGCGGTTGTATGTGAGCATTATCACGGAAATCATATATCCCACACACTTCCCTCTGCACCGTGTACAGCACGGCGTCCCAATATTGCTGGCATATTCAATTCTTCCAGATTCACTCACCTAAACCTTTATCGTCTGTGAACTCATCCAATCGCGGCTATCAAAATGTGTACTTTTTGATAAAATCCCAGAATTGAAATTTGGACTCAAAATTTTGGAATAATTATGGTATAATACTTAGAAAAAATTTAGCTATTTTGCTGTTGCGAGCCAGTGATAGGGAGACTGTCAAAAAGTACACCTTTTGATAGTCGCGATTGGGGAAATTCACAGACGATAGATGAGTGAACATGGTGGTGTCTTATCTAAAAAAACGTATCTGAACTTACAGTGTGCGCCAATGATGATGGGTATGAATAAGGTCTGTTTTTTCAAAATGGCTTAGAGCAGATTTGAATGATTGTGGAAGAAAAAAAAGAGGGAATTTTATTATGGTAGGGCAACAGCATTTACTTTTGCTTGATGAAGAGTCAGAATTAGGTAATGAATATACAAAAATTGAATTGAAAGGAACGCTAGCGTTAGTTGGCGATCCTTACCGAGCATACGGGAATCTTCGTCACAAGCTTGAGGGCATAATCATCCATAATCATCATAGGTTTGCTGTCAATAATTGTGCCAGAACTTCTGGACATGATTGATGCAGAGGGAAGCATAATCACAGCGGACGCTATGAGCTGTTAAAAAGCAATTACGATAAAAACAACGGAGAGCAAGGCGGATTACGTGATTGGGCTGAAGGGGAATCAGAACAGCCTTCTTGAAGATGTCAAGCTCTATCGCGAGGATTCCGCGAGAGCGCGTAAGGACAATTCACCAAAGACAATTCACCGCTGAACATGAATGTTTTACGGAAAATCGCGCTGTTTTTGACTAGGAAGGCCTGCTTCAGACGCAAACAACTCGGGGCCAGAAAAAAGACGCTCAAAGCCGCTCTCAACCAGGATGTATTGTCGAAGATTCTTTCTACTCAAAAGTAAATGCTGTTACCCTGTATCTTATAGTCATTCCACTCAAAATTAGCAATAATGGTATATACAATTACGCATTGTCCCGCATTGTCCAATGTAATCAAGCGGCAAAATCAAAGCGAGGAGAGGTTTTTCCCTCTAAAATATTCCCCCCTGAAGCGGGCTCGAATCCACGTCCCCAAGCCCAAAGGCCATAAGGAGAGGCATAGCGCGCGTAGGCACCCTTCAAAAGGTTGAGGAGATCCTGAGAGACAAGAGCCCCTTCATCCACTTCACCTTCTGAACCGCTCTCCTCGAAACGCGGTTTTGCCTCTGCGGCGGTGGCTTGTGGTTCGATTTTTTGTGGTTCGGGTTGTGGTTCGGGTTGAGGTTCGGGGCTTTTGATGTTGGCTTTCTCGGTTTCCTGGGATGTGGCCTTCTCGCTTTCCGCGGCCGACAATTCCTGTCTCGCCTGGGCTGCCGTTGCGGCTGCCTGAGCCGCAACACTTAGATCTTGGCCCGATGGGTTGGCGGGCGCCAACGCGGCCCGTTGTACTTGCTCCATGTCGCGAATCGCCTGTTCGGGGTCATCGCTGGGCGGAACGTGAATAGGAACCTCTCCGCCGGTCACATAGCTCTTGCCATCGGGGCCTCGGGTATAAGAGTAACTCACGGCTCCAGCAAAACGTCCTCCCGCCGCTTGGTGAGCCGCCTCATGAGTGACAACCTCTTGCTCGATTTGTTGGAGTTCACGCACGGCTTCCTTTTCGGGGTCATCGAACGACGTTTCTTTTGTGTTGTTTGCGTTTTTCCCCGTCTCCTCGTCGAGCGGTTTGGGGTCGCCTCTCGTCTCTCCCGTTTTATCGCCAATCTTCTCGTGCTTGACACCGCCTCCAACGCGATCGACATCCCGCTCGTCGCCCTGAATCGTGACATCCGCCCCCGTAATGTAGCGGCGCCCGTCCGGCCCTATGGAATAATGGTAGGTCGTAGTGACCTTCGCGTCGGCCGCGGCCGCCTTCAAAGCCCTTTCCTGGGCGAGAACCTGCTGTTCCTGCATAGGCAAAGTATTGGACTCGACTTCTCTTTCAACGTTCAGGGCTTGTCGCGCAGGCTGAAGATAACCGCTCGACAACATGGAGGCCACATTCATGTTCAATTCTCCCCTTTCCGTAGTCTTGATCGTTTTGGAGCTGGAGCATTTTAAGCTATGCCGTGTAACTTGAGAAAATTATATCTCAACTGACCATGAATTGGCCGTGAATTGATTGCGTATCACCCTATTCACGCAATAGCGCATTTTTCGATCTGGAGGAAGCCGCGGAAAGCCCCGCGTTTTGAGACGTATGGCGAATATCCCATGGGGCCACCTCTACCATGTGGCTCTACCATGTGGCAACGCTTCCGTCCGTTCGATGTTCCGTTCCTCCGGCTAAAGAACCGTGGGGGGTTTTGACGATGATCTCGCCCCTCCCGAAAGATGTCGCGTCGGGTAACATTTGGATATCATGCCCTCTCGCCGCGAGAGAAAGAGCGATGGCGTTAGGAACACCCTGTTCCAACAGGATAGTTTTACCTTTCGTCCACTGCCAGCGGGGAGCGTCCAAGGCTTCTTGAGGGTTCATTCCGAAATCCACCATATTGGTGATCACTTGGACATGACCTTGGGGCTGCATAAACCCCCCCATCACTCCGAAAGGTCCGACGGCTTTTCCGTTCTTGCTCAGAAAACCCGGAATAATGGTGTGATAGGGCTTCTTAGAGGGTGCCAATATGTTGGAGGAAGCGGGATCCAGGCTGAAGTTGTTGCCCCGGTTATGCAGCGCGATGCCCGTGCCGGGCACGACCAACCCTGAACCAAACCCCATGTAGTTGCTCTGGATCATGGAGATCATGTTACCCTCCCCGTCCGCTGCGGCCAGGTAAACGGTGCCTCCTTTGGGAGGTGTTCCCGGCGCGGGGTCGATGGCCTCGTTCCCCATCAGCTTGCGCCGCTCGTCGGCGTAGGCTTTGGACAGAAGTTCCTCCGCCGTGTGTTTCATGAACCGAGGATCGGCCACATGATGTTGGGCGTCCACAAAGGCCAGCTTCAATGCCTCGATCATCCGGTGATACGTTTCCTCTCGTTCCCTGGAGCCTGAAAAATCATAGGCCTCCAGGATATTTAAAGCCATAAGCGCCGTGATGCCGTGCCCATTGGGAGGAATTTCCCACACGTCATAGCCCCTGTAGTTCACGCCGATGGGCTCTACCCACTGAGGCCAATATTCTGCCAAGTCACTCGCTCGCAACCATCCGTCGTATTGTTTGGAATAAGCGTCGATTTTTTCAGCTAAGAGTCCACGATAAAAGGCCTCGGCGTTTGTGTTGGCGATCAGCGCCAGGGTCTCGGCGTGTCCTTTGGAGGACCATGTTTCCCCGACCTCGGGCGCTTTGCCGTCGGGGCAGAACGTCTCGAACCAAGATCGGTATTCCTCCCCTTTGAGCTCTTTCGCGTAATCGGCCAGGGCCTTTTTCCACAATTTGCTTACGGTGGGAGAGACGGGGTATCCGTCGGCGGCGTAAGTGATCGCCGGTCTCAAGGCTTCCGTCAAAGACAGCCGCCCGAATTTTTGGGAAAGCGCCGCCCAACCGGAAGGCGCCCCCGGAACAGTAACGGAGTGCCATCCGTGCTTCGGCATCTCCTTCAACCCCGCACTGGTAAGAACCGAGGGAGTCACCGCCTTCGGGGAAAATCCGCTGGCATTCAATCCATAGAGCCGGTCTTTCACCCACACCAGAGAAAAGGAGTCTCCGCCGATACCGTTGGCCGTCGGCTCCACCACCGTCAGGCAGGCCGCGGTCGCCACCGCCGCGTCAATAGCATTGCCGCCTTTTTTGAGCATTTCCAAGCCAGCCTGAGCCGCCAGAGGTTGTCCCGTGGCCACCATCCCTCGCGAGCCGTAAACCACGGTCCGTCTCGAAGGATACAGATAACGTCCTCCATCGAAAGCCAATCCCTCGCTCATTGAGCAACACTGCTACTGAAAACCTACACAAATGTGTATGTGTAATAGTCCAGATTTTTCCTTCTTCATCCTTCCCTCTTTCGTCAAAGCTACTCAAGTTTGTACGGAAGTCCAAAGGCTTAAATTCCCGTGAATATTAAGGTCCTCGACGTGATATAGGCTGGCTTGGTCATCACCAGCGCACAGACTATTTTGTTGATATAGTCTTTTCTTACACAATCAAGTCTGTAGTAGGCTTTCTGGACTTTAATACGCTGTTTATCTAGGTTTGCAAATTTTACAGTAGCAGCTTTCACCTTCTTTCTATAATTAATTTTTCGAGAAAATTTACGTGCTCTCGTTTAAGCCCGCGTTTTAATTCCTAAATCAACACCTATTCCATCAGATAGATCAACAGGTATATACCCATACTCTTTCAGCTTTACCCAGCCTAGGGTGGGGATCTTGATTTGATGCCGCCGCGCTTCCGTGTCCTGAGTTCGGTGTATCTTCTAAATCCGCTCAGGCGCTGGATCTATTTTTGTCTTGTAAGCTAGAATCATGTTCCAGCGCCTCTCTCAAAGATTTTTTGTAGTTTCGTAACCCATATAACCTTGAGCCAAAACAATGAACTATCATCATTAAATCCTGGATCATTTCTTGCTCTGGACTCAATTCCTTGCTATCCAAAATTTTTAGCTCACAAAAATGATCTTTAATAAAGCGCTCAAACCACTCGAAACCGACTCGAAACCGAAACGTACTAGCCTATCTTTGTGAGCGATAATCAGCAGGCGTATTTGCTGTTTTTCTACAATCTCTCCCAGGCGACTCTCCCAGGCGAAATGGTGCTTATCAGTCCTTTAAAGCGAAGGGATCGTTTTCTTTGTCCTCGTTCCACACGTACTCCATTTGACGCGCCGCTTCGGCGGCCGTCGCTTTGCCGCGCAGGTCGGCGATAAACCCCAACGTCATGTCAATTCCGGCGGAAACGCCTGAAGAAGTGTAGTATTTTCCATCCGCGACCCACCGGGCGCTTTTCAGCCATCGAGTGTTTTTGCCTTGGGACGAGGCCCACTCGAAAGCGATTTTGTTCGTGGTCGCCTGGCGTCCGTCGAGCAGGCCGGTCTTTGCCAGCAACATGGAGCCGGTGCATACCGTCAAAACATACAGGGCATCTTCGCACAATTTTTTCAAAGCGGCGATGTACCTCACGTCCTCCACTAAAGACCTCGTTCCCATGCCTCCCGGAATCAACAAGACATTTTCCGCGCCCGCGGCGGGATCGGGCACGGAACCATTGGAGGCGCCACCAGAGACACTACCAGAGACACTATCAAAGACACTATCAAAGAAAGAAGCCGTGACGAAACCGATTTTTTGACTGCTGGTCACGACTCCGCCAGCGAGAGACCGGCACGATATCCGATAAAGTTCCGGAAACCTGCTGAAAACCTCGGCGGGTCCCATCGCGTCCAAGGTCTCGAAATTTTCGAAAAGCAAAATGTCGATGTTCAATGTTCGAAACCCCTTTCCACCCTATGTTTACGCTTGAATAAGCAGTTTTCGGTAGAGTTTCGCATGTTCGGACAAAAGATGATCAATACTCCAGAGAGGATCCGGCGTGGGTTTCGTCTCACAGGGCTCCTCCACCGCCAGAATCATGGCCGCGGCCAAAGCGGCCGGACGCCCCACAGAAAAAAGGGCCCCTCGCTCCGGCGTCGTCACCAAGTCCCGGATACCTCGGACGTCGGCCCCCAAGACGGGAATACCGAGACAGATCGACTCCATAACGCTACGGTTCAGCCCCTCCCGTTCGGAGGGGAGAATCGTGGATCGGGAGGAAAGCATCAAAAGAGGCACGTCCGTCCTTTGGCCCAAAAAATGCACGCGGGAACTCAACCCCAGCTTGGAGGCTAGCCTCCTCATCGCGTTTTCCAGAGGGCCTGTTCCGGCGAAAGCCAAGTGAAAATTTCCCCTGCCTGTTCCCACCAAGGCGTGAAGCGCGTCCCGATGGCGTTTTGCCGCGTTAAACTCCGCCGCCATGAGGAACAGTTCGTCACCTTTCGCGAGGTTCAAGCTCTCGTGCAATTGTTTGATGGCGGAGATCTGAATCGCGTTAGGGGAATAGGCGTTGAAATCCAAACCGACTCCGGGCAAAAGCGACAAATGTTCCGCGTCGGCGATTTTATAGCACAAAGCCGCGTTGTAGTCCTCGCGGTTGATTGTGATCGTGTGGTCGGTCCACTTGCCCGCCACTTGCTCCAGCGCGACGAACAGCGCATTCCCTGCGGGATTCCCGCCTTTATGAAAGTGGAAGCCATGGGCGGTGTAAACGACTTTCGGGCGCGGCGTGGCCGAAGGGAGCTTGTGCAACGCCAGGCGTGTTACAAAGGACGCGACCGGAGTGTGGACGTGGACAATGTCGTATTTGCCTTCCGCGACAATTTCATGTATCGTGGAGCTGGTTCCCTTGAAGTTTTTGAGACTCAAAGGGTTACGGCTGAAGGGTATTTCATGGCAATGGCTGAAAACTTTTTCACATTCTTTACACGTCGAAACATTCTTCGCCATAGCGTCCACCGTCCAGCCCATTTTCCTGAAGTGCCGCGCATAGGGCAACAAGAAGGCGCGAAGTGTCGATTCTACCGTCGTAACGATCAAGAGTTTAGGCATATCTGTGTCCTCCTTTCAGGAAACGGAGAACGCAAAACCCAAACATGTGAGGCGTCCTCCGCAAGAACGCCTTCTTTTGGCGCTTCCCGCATATAACCCATTTTATCCCAAAAGTCCCGAACTGGCTCATTTTTGGCCGTAGTCCGATACTCGCCCCGCACCATTGCCACACCCTCATCGGCCAGTGCCCGCTCCACGCCCCACAACACGGCCTCCTCCACGCCTCGTCCTATCACTCGGCAGCTCATCAGAAAAGTATCGATGATCGCGGTGGTCACGGCCTGAGAGGCATTTACGCGAGCGATCACGAGACAAATTCTGCCATAATCTCCAAAACGGTCTCGCAACCCGGCCATCCAGACGCGGACGCGATCATCGTTCAGCATGGCGGTCATGTCCGCCTCAGTGTAGCGCCGGGTCGTCAGATTGAACTGGTTTGTTTTCTGGGTCAATTGGGCGGCGCGGGAAATCTCGTTTTCCCGAAGGCGATGCAGGTCCAGCTCCATATCGAGGGACACTAGGTAGTCGTCCAGGGACAGACGCGTTTTTCGTTCTTCTTCTCTTCTGGAGTCCGCCCGGTACATCTCCGTTTTCTCTCGGTCCTCGTCACCGACGCGCAGAGCCGTGAAGTACGTTCGGGCGACCTTGGCCATGAACGTGGGCAGTTGTGACGTATCCTTCGGAAACTCTGGAACCATCACCTCTGGCAAGACCGCTTTGACGGCTTCCCGTTCCATGGGGTTGTCGTCGATGAAAACAAGAGAGTCCAAACCTAAGTTCAATTCTCGCGCAATCGCCGCGATATTGTCGGACTTGGGGCTCCAATCGACTTTGATCTTGACGAAATCCTTTTCCCTCAAAAGCATGTGGGGATGTTCTCTGAGTGGGAGCAGCGCGTCCTCCGCGTCGTTTTTGGAGGCGATGGCCAGAAGAATGCCTTGTTCGGAGAGTTCTTTGGCGATACGTTGCAGATCTCTATGCGGGGCCCCCACGCCGAAGGGAGAGAGGGAGATTCCTTCCAAGCCATCCTCGCTGATGACTCCGCCCCATAAGGTATTGTCCAGATCCAGAACGAGGCATTTTTTGCGACTCCTCCGCAGCGCGTTCTCGAAGCGCAGGATCTCCCGGACAAGAAGAAGCTCTCCTTGCCTGGAAAACGGGAGAGAAGCGAAATACCACGTTTTGGCGCTATAAAAACGTTCCCTTCCTGTTTCCGTCACGAGTTCCGAGAGATCGAGAATCGGAATGTCCATTTTTTCCAGCTCGTTTCTCCAATAGGCGGCCGCCTGGGTGGGGAAATTTTTCCCCGTCAGGAGAAGGGTGGGAGAAGAAGGGAGGTCCAGTGTGGAAACGACAAAAATTTTGTCTTTGTGCTGGTTCCGTGTTTGACAAAGGATATTCAGCGGTTCCGCAAGGGTTTCGGCGAAACGAGCGTCCACTCCGCTGGGGAAAAGCGCGGGGCCGTGCAGGAGAACGTAGATCGTTGTCACGTCATTCCCCAAAACCACGGAGGACGAGTTTAGCAACTCGGTCCGCCAGGCGTCGAAGCCGGAAGGAGTCAAGACCTTCGAGTCCTCGGCTTCTTTTTCGATCCGCAGGGCAAGACTTTCAATGGTTACGTTGGATAAAAGGGCGATAGTTTTGTTCATATTGTTATCCCTACTCTTGAGACATTAGTGTTTAGTCGCGTAAGTGAATGTTATTTGCCGTTTTTTCGCTGTGGCTAAAAGTTAATCTCTATATGAGAGATAATACGGTACACACGCCCATGGATATGTTTGCCGCACTCTTTCGCACTTTGATATATTTTTTCTTGATGTAAGGACAAAGCTGTTCTGAAGCAATTTGCTTCTAGTCAATGTCATTTCGCTTGGCATACTGACCAAAGAACTCCTTGACCTTGCTCATTTGTTCCAATCCTTTCTTTCGCGTAGTCAAGGTACGATTGCGAAATGTCTATACCGATTGATTTTCGACCATTTTCGCAAGCTACAATCATGGTAGTCCCTGTTCCGCAGAAAGGATCTAATACAATGCCCTCCGATGGGCAGGTGGTCAAAATAGGGATTCTACATAGATCTGCCGGGTAAGGAGCAAAGTGCAATTTTCTTCCTTATGTATCTTCGGGAATAATATCCCAAACATCACTGAGTTTCGCTCCGTCAGGATGATATTTGAGAAAATAAAAGCCCTTTGTTTCCAATTCTTTTGCTCGACCAGAGATTTTTGTTGAATCTGAATGAGTAGTACGCTGCTGTCCTTTTATAATCATACGAAAATCGGCGATTTCTCCATTTTTTATCTGCTCCAATATCCCATTCAACTCGGCGAACGCGGATTCTTTTTGCTCATCAGTCAAGACTGTAGATAATTCTATCTGTCGTTTGTATCTAACTCCAGTAATGCCAGTTGCTGAAATCACAGCTCCATTCCGAACCTTAGCCTTTAAGGGCGCTTTCCTTGCCATGGCAACATCGTAGTAATACTTCTTCGATTTCACGAAATGGAACAAGTTCTCATGGACATTGCGGAGCTTATCCAAAGAATTGTCGGGCGCGCCTTTGACTTTATTCCAGATTATGCTATTTCTAAGAATCCACCCTTGTTTATCGCACATCCGAATCGCTACTCTCCAAGGCAAACCTAAAAGGCTTTTACACACATAAGAATCTCCAATATTGAGCCAAAAACTACCCGTAGGCTTTAAAACTCTGTGCAATTCGCAAAAGATTGACATTAGATTGGCAATATACTCATGTGGGTCTTTTTCCAAGCCAATGCTCTCCACGTTTTCGTACTCCCGCTTACCCCAATAAGGAGGACTCGTCATAACCATATCAATACAACCATCAGGTAGTGTCTTGAGAATTTTACAGGAATCGCCACATAGAAAAAGAGGCTCTAATATATCAGAGTTGAGGTATTGCTCAAGCACTAAAATCACCTCGGTGACCATCTTATTTATAATATATAATATCCGAAATTCTGTTAAATTACCTCTATCCGCGTTTTCTTAAGAGCGTCAAAAAAATGATGAATGTCATTAAACGTTTCCCGCACAGAATCCATTTTATCCCAAAAACCTCGAATCGGTCCGTTTTTGCGCATAGGCCGATACTCGTCCCACATCGCCGCCATCCCTTCATCATTCCCCGGTCTGCCGTTTCCAGCTATAATGTCATCTAGCTCAAATGACTATCGTAAAGGGAGTGGACGAGCTGTTGAACTCGACAAGTCGAGAGGATGGCGTGAGGTGGTGGGCCTCAGGCCTACGTTTTGAGTGCGTGGGATGTGGTCGGTGTTGTCGGGGGGAACCGGGTGCCATTTTTTTCACCCCGGAGGAGGGCGAACAGATCAGAGCGAGCCTGGGGCTTCGAGAGGACGAGTTCCTGAAGACCTACGTCACGGGCAAATGGGGTAGACCCAGCTTCGTCGAGCGTCGGAATGGAGATTGTGTTTTTTACAACGCGGAGAGATCCCGCTGCGCTATCTACTCTATACGTCCCGCCCAATGCGCGCTTTTTCCTTTCTGGCCCTCCGTGTTGGAGTCCGGGGCGGAATGGCATTGGCACACGAAGAACTGCCCCGGCATGGATAGAGGACACCTCTACAACTCCGAGGAGGTTCGGGAACTTCTAAAACGCAGTCCTTTCCAGGACCTATAAATCTGCGGTACAAGCTTGACCGCAATTGAACAATTAAACAATTGAACAGTGGTAAATCCGGAATCGGGTCTTTAGGATGGACACGCGGAGAACATCGAATCCCATGTGGGTTGCATGTGGGTTGTTTGAATGTTTATGTCCATTTTTCCTGTGTCCATTCCTAAAGTTCAATTACAATGATGGCTTGAAGAGGAAGCTTTATAACGATCAAGCGGATTCGGAATTTACTGATCTAGGGAGTCTGTCGCCCTCAAGTCCATCGGTTTGCCTCAGGTCCGCCGCCACGTTCACGATCATCTGATCGTAAAGTACCTTCCAGAGCCCGGCCCCCCCGCTTTTGGCGATCTCCTCCGAGGCCATTTCGATAGAGAGATCCTCCAACTGTTTCCAGGGCTTCGCTTTCTCGGCGCCGCCGAACTTGCGGGCGTTATCCTTCGATTCCTTCCAGATCTGGGCCCACAAAATAGACTCGAACTGTTGACAGGACTCTTTGAGCTTGCGGGCCTCCGCCGTGTCGTGAACTTCCGCCGGAACATCGAAGCTTTTAGCCCTCACGTTGTATATTTGTAGTGAGTTCATGATCACATGTTGATGAGCTGGCCGTGGAGGGCGCCAGCCTCATTAATGGCCTGCAAGATCTCGATGATGTCCCGAGGAGACGCCCCGATGGAGTTGATGGCCCTCACCAAATCGCGCACCGTGGTTGTGGCCGGCAGGGCGACCAGACTCGCGCCGCTTTCGTTGGCCGCGATATTCGTCTGGTTCTCAACCGCCGTTTGCCCACCTCCCAGGGGGTTAGGCTGAACCACGTTGGGGTTTTCCGCTACGGAGACGGTAAGGTTCCCATGAGCCACGGCCACGGAGCTGATCTTAACATCCCCCCCCATGACAACGGTTCCGGTACGCTCGTTTACCGCTACCCGAGCCCCTACATCGGGCTGAACCTCCAGCTTTTCCATCTTGGCCAAAAACGCCGCAGGAGCCCCCAGGTACTGTCCCGGTAAGTCCACCGTCACCCGACCCGCGTCCGTGGGATAGGACACAGCCCCAAAGATCGAATTGATCGCGTCTGAAATCCTTTGAGCCGTGGTGAAATCAGGAACGCGCAAAAGAAGCGCCATTTGCCCACCTCCCACGTAGTCCGACGGAACATCACGCTCAACGATAGCCCCGTTGGGAATACGAGCTACCGTCGGAACGTTTTTCGTAGCCGTGGCAGCCGCACCCGATGCCGTGTACCCCCCTACCAGTAATGGACCTTGGGCTACGGCGTAAACGTTGCCGTCCGCGGCCCTCAAAGGAGCTTGGAGCAACATTCCACCTTGAAGGCTTTTGGCGTCGCCCATAGTGCTGACATTCAGGTCGATGGTCTGACCAGGGCGCACGTAGGGCGGAAGTTCCGCAGTCAGCGAGACCACGGCAACGTTTTTGCTGCGAACCGACCGTTCATCTACAGTTACCCCGTACTGTTGCAGCATATTCTTCATCATCTGCATGGCCATAGGGGACTTGTCGCCCGTCCCGGCCAGCCCCATCACGATGCCGATGCCCGAAAGTTGGTTGGAACGCACGCCCTCGATATCCACCACATCTTTGATGCGCACCTGGGGATGCACCCGGCTGAAGTCCATATCGTCAAGGTTATCAGCTCCCCACGCCGCCAAAGTCCCTAAAACGCAGGTAAAAGCCCAAAGGGAAAGAGAGAGAGAAAGTTTCGAGAAGAATGTTTTTATATTCATGTTCGTTTTTCCGTGTCTAGAAAATAGCCTGAAGAACCTGGGTGAGAACTCCCGGGTTCTGGGTCCGGCTCAAAGCGCCCTTGCCCTTGATGGCCAGCTCCGCGTTGGCGATCAAATTGCTGGGGATCTGGTTGTTGTTGTTTACGTCCTGGGGTCGGATCACACCCACCAATTGCAACTGCAACGTTTCCTCGCTCGTCCGCACGTCCCGCGTCCCTTCGATAACCAAATTCCCGTTAGGCAACATGTCCGTCACCAGGCAGGCAATCGTCGTCCTACCGTAGTGGTTGCGCTCCACAGAGCTATCCCCCTTGGCGTCGTTGGTGGAGGTAAGCCCCAACTGCCGGATGAAACCCAAAATCCCCGTTCCGTTGCTAACCGCGTTGCTGGAGCTTTTCTTGAGATCCATGACCGCTTGGTCTTTCGTGCTCGTTCGCTCGTCCACCGTAACCGTCACAATATCCCCAATCCGACTGGGGCGCTGATCCGCCACCCAGTTGACTCTGTCGTTCCAAAGCGAAACAGCCTCGGCCGGATTTACCCCCAATGCCAAAAATTCCCCAAGGGTCACCACGACTCCTACAACAACGAGACTTCTCAGGATCTTTCTGGCCCCCGACATTACCTTCAATTTTACTTGCAATGATTTCACGGTACTGTCACCGATCCTTTCAGCGTACTAATATCTACTTATAACTAGCAAACACATTTCGCATAGTATTTCTTTGACTATAAAGTCAAAGAAAAAGCTAAATCTCGCCAAGCTCATAGAAAGATTCCACGAGCACCGTTGTAGTCCCAATCTACAACAATACTTCCCTCTTTGATAAACTTTAATAAACTTTGATAAACTTCGATAAACTTCGCGCTTCCAATCTTATCGTTTGGTTGTAAACATACCTCGACGCTCCCATCCATTGCCTCAGCGTCTGTTGCGATGTCTCGATTATTTTCTGTGGGTTTCGGTAGCGGGTACTCGGATACATCAACTCGCCCGTGACCTCCTTTTGTCCGAACACTTCCGAACACTATAGATCCTGCCTTCATCCGCCCACCTCCTAAGAGTTCCAATACTCAAACCTGTTTCCTCAGTGGCTATATTATAGTATATATAGGAATGAATATTTTAATTATCTACTATATACAACCTCCACCATATCCTCCGCCACAACCACCGCGCTCACGACAATCTTGCTGGCGATGTTACGCACCCGGATAGAGTCGCCCAAAACCCCGTTTTCGAGGGCTTCTCCCTTGGCCTCCACCCTTAAACCCGCGTCGTTTGCCATAATAGTGACGGTTTTTCCTTTATTTATTATCGACACGTCGGCAACAGAGTTGAGGGGAATCGTCTCTCCCTGAGAAAGATTTTTCTTGAGAGAACGACCTAACACCTCCGACGCCCGTGAGGCGTATACCCCGGCCCGGCTCACCCGTATCTGTCGGACAACGAAATCCGACTCCCTCAAAATTTCACCCCTTTTAACGGAACGGGACAATATCAAAGCGGGTTGGGTCCAGATAAGGCGCACCGCCAGAGATCGCTCCCGCCCCGCCGCGTCTTTGAACCTTAATGTCGCGGCTGAAGCTCCGGGAACCAAAGACCCAGGAGACACCAGGCGCCCCTTAGGAAGCGAGCCTCGGTATTCCACCTGAACGTCTCCCTTCCAACCCGCCAAAGATTTGACCAGCTCTTTCAGGTCCTCCTGTCTCCGTTCCGATCCCTGTTCCTCCTGTTCTCGTTCCGAAGAGGAAGAGGAAGAGGAGGAAGAGGAAGAAGTTCCGACCTGAGGAAATTCCACCGTAATCATCGAGGGCATCTTCAACTCGATGCGCACGCCCTCCAACCCGCTAACCCTCAGAGCGTTGACCACCTGCTCCCTGGAAATAACTCCATCCTCCACCAACAAAAGCAACATTCCTATCCGCTCCGTCAGATCCTTGGGTCCTTCGAGGGTGGCGATGTCGGAAAGCACACAAGCCTGCTCCGACAACTGAAGGACGGACGGAATGGAAATCCGCAAGGTCTCCGCCGCCTGAAGAGGATCGGCGTTCCCAAAACACAAATAGAAAAACACCCATGCGAAAAAACGGCGGAAAAACTTCCGCCGTTCGATTCGCCTGCCCATCTCTATCGCTTCAAGCCGTTGGCTATTCGAAGAAGGTCGTCCGCCGTCTGGACGCCTTTGGAGTTGGCTTCGTAGGCCCTTTGGGCGACGATCATACCTACCATCTCGTCCACCACCTGAACGTTGGACATCTCCAATAAGCCTTGGCGTACCTCGGACATGCCATCCACACCTGGCGCCGCCAACACGGGAGCTCCGCTAGCGTCCGTCTCTAAGAAGAGATTACTGCCCACAGACAAGAGCCCCGCTGGGTTGATGAAGCGCGCCAACTCCAGTTGTCCCACTTCTTGGGTCGCCGTCTGCCCCGCCAGCTTCACGGAAATCATGCCGTCATTGCTGAGCATAACTTCGACCGCGTCCTCCGGAATGATAATAGCGGGCTCCAACAACAGCCCCTCATGACTCACGACCTGCCCCTCACCGTCTACCTGCCAGGCTCCAGCGCGAGTGTAACCGATGTTGCCATCCTGCATAATGACCTGAAAATACCCTTGGCTTCCCGCGACGGTCCAATCCAGTGGGTTGTCCGTTACTTGTAGGTTCCCCTCCGTCATGAAGGTGGGAGTCCCGACCACCCGGGTTCCCAAACCCACCTGAACCCCCGTGGGAATCGTGGAGTTCGGGTCCACCGGCGTACCCGGCTGACGGTCTATTTGATAAAGCAGATCTTCAAAATCCGCGCGCTTTTTCTTGTATCCCGTGGTATTGACGTTAGCCAAGTTGTGGGCTACAACATCGAGGTTCGTCTGCTGCGCGATCATACCCGACGCGCTGGACCAAAGCGATCTCAACATAATTATCAAAAACCTCCCGAAGTTCTCAAAATGGGGTCAAGGGACAAATCCCCTGCGAGTTTTTTTAGTTAAGGGACGGTGCTTCAAGACTTTTACTTGCATTGACATACTCCCACGACTAAAGTCATGGGATTGTAAAATTATTCAATTTGAATAATTTTACTGCCTGCCGTATGAGGTAATCAGCTTGCCATTTTGCTCGTCGTGGGTCATCAGGGCTTTCGAAGCGCCCTCGTAAGCGCGCTGGGCCTCGATCATCCGCACCATTTCCTCCACCACACTGACGTTGGACATCTCAACAGCCCCTGTCATGAGCCTCACGTTCTCCACACCCACTGGCCCCCCAGAGTTGTCGTTGACCGCCAGGGTATTCCGGCCCACCTGCTGAAGGTATGTGGGATTTTCAAAGGTGAATAGGGCCAACTGCCCTACTATTTCTCCATCAGCGAGAACTTGGCCATCGCTCAGAATCTGAGCTGCGGCGGCGTCTCCGATTGCAATAGGGCCTCCGTCACCCTGAACACTCATCCCATCTAAAGTGACTAGCGTCCCATCCTGCCCCACCAGAAAATTACCCTGCCGCGTGTAATAGGTGTTGCCTTGGTTGTCCTGGACGGAAAAAAAACCGGGTCCGTCGATAGCCACGTCAAAAGGCGCGTCCGTGGTGCGGACCACGCCGGGACGGATATCCATGTTGCTCTCGGAGTAAATATTGGCCAGGGCCATTCCCCCGATGCCCTGCTTGCCCTTCCAGTTCATCGTGAAAGGCGGAGCAGTCATGAGCTTAATTTCCCCGTCCTCCGAGACTTTCTCGACACGATCCATCAAAGCGCTGAACTCCGCGTTGACTGGAACTCGTCGGCGGAACCCCACCGTATCAACGTTAGCAAGGTTATTCGTCACTACGTCCAAATGTGTTTCCTGTATCAACATGGCCGAACAGGCCGAATAAAGTCCTCGATTCACGACGCGCCCCCAGTGTTTCTTAATTTAAACATTTCAATATCTCATAATTTCATATTTAAACATTTCAATATTTCATATTTAAACATTTCAATACCTGCGCTTTCGACCTCGCTTCACGTTCACCAACAGCCCGCTGCGCCCTGTGTGTTTGAGCCGGTCAATTTCGGCCATCGCTTTACCCGTTCCCAAAGCAACACATTCCATCGGGTTCTCCGCGACAAAACAGTTGATACCCGTCTGCTGGGTGATAAGTTCGGTCAACCCCTTTAGCAGGGAGCCTCCGCCCGTAAGCACGATCCCTCTATCGATAATATCGGCCGAAAGTTCGGGGGGCGTTAATTCTAAAACGTTACGAACTCCATCCACCAATGTCTGAACCATCTCCCCGATGGCCATGTTCACCGCGGAGCTGGAGACCTCAATCTGACGAGGTAGCCCCTGAACCAGGTCGCGCCCTTTGATGATCATGCGAAGGTCCTCTTCCAGGGGGATGCAGGTTCCGATCATGATCTTCAGATTTTCCGCTGTTTGCTCGCCGATGGCCAAGTTGTACTGGCGGCGCAGGTAGCGCATAATGCCCTCGTCGAACTTGTCGCCGCCGATCCGCAGGGATTTAGAGACCACCACCCCCCCTAGGGAGATGACGGCGATGTCGGTGGTTCCTCCGCCGATGTCCACCAGCATCTTGCCCCGGGCCTCCTCCACGTTGAGGTTGGCTCCAATGGCGGCAGCCATAGGCTCCTCGATCAAATAAGCCTCTTTGGCCCCTACCTCCAGGGCCGCTTCCAGCACAGCGCGTCGTTCCACGTCCGTAGCCCCCGACGGCACGCAGATCATCGCCCGGTTTTTGAAAAAGCGATCCCATCCCTTGGTCACACGCCTCATGAAGTGCTGAAGCATGGCCTCCGTCATGGAGTAGTCAGCAATGACTCCGTCCCGCAGGGGGCGCACCGAAACGATGCTTCCCGGCGTTCTGCCCACCATGTTTTTGGCCTCGTAGCCCACGGCCAGGATGTTGCCGTTGTCGAGATCCACGGCGACTACTGATGGTTCCCGCAGGACTACACCGCGTCGTTTTTCGTAAATGAGGATCGTAGCCGTACCGAGGTCTATCCCAATATCCGTTCCGAACATCCGCTACTCCTCCTAAGGGAACGCGTTCCCCGATCGGCCGACAAAAGTAAATTCATCATAGGCGGCGCGCCAGAAATAAAGCCCGCTCGCCGGAGCCGTCATCGCCGAAGCGTCACGCCCGCTCCCGCTCAAAAGCCCTTCGAGCCAGGTCGGCGGCTTCTCTCCACGTCCGACTTTATCGATATTTCCCACCATGATACGCACCATATTCATCAAAAAAGACGGCGCGCGTACCAGAATCAAAGACAGATCGCCCCTTTTTTTATAACGAACGCGGGACAATGTGCGCACGCTATTCTCCGGACACTCCCCTGTCTTGCAGAAGGCTCGGAAATCATGATCCCCCTCTAGGATCCGGCAGGCTTCCCTCACCTTTTCCGAGTCCCAACAATATTTCCGCCACCAGACCAAATTTCGGAGGTGGGGCCAACAACTCTCGTCGTGCCAGACAAAATAACGATATTCCCTCCAAAGGGCACTGTGTCTGGCGTGAAAATCCTGAGACACTTCCCGAACTCGCATTAAAGACACGTCGGATGGCAGGTAAAAATTCGCGGCCTTCATCAGCCTACAAGGATCCCAGACTTTACCTAGGTCGAAAGACACCACCTGCCCCACTGCGTGAACTCCGCTGTCCGTACGCCCCGCCCCCGTCACCTTCACCGGCTCGGAGGAAAGGTGCCCAAGGGCCTCCTCTATCACCTGCTGAACCCCCAGGGCCTTGGGCTGACGCTGCCATCCCGCGTAATTCGTTCCCACGTAAGCCACCTGCGCCGCATACCTCAAAAAAGCGCTCCTTGGATCCCCGCGGCGTGGAGAAAAGCAAAAAACGCCGCCAGAAGCACGACAAAAATTGTAGCGCCAGTGTCTGTTTTTTTCCAGATCAAGGGACGCCTTCGCGTGCGCCCCTCTCCTCCTCGGTAGCCCCGAGCCTCCATAGCCAGAGCCAGTTCCTCCGCGCGCTTGAAGATGATGACGAAGAGAGGAATGATCACGGGAAAGAAGGCTATCATTCGCCGCGCCGCGTTGCCTTGGTCCAGCTGAGCACCCCGAGAAAGCTGCGCCTTTACAATGCGGTCGGTCTCCTCCATCAAAAGAGGAATGAAACGCAGGGCGACGTTCATCATCATTGCGAACTCGTGGGCGGGAAAGCCGAATCTCTGGAAAGGCGACAGAAGGGACTCCATACCGTCTGCCAGTTCCATTGGCGCCGTGGTCAGAGGCAGCAAAACAGTGAAGATAACCAGGAGCAAAAGACGCGCGGCCGCGATAAAACCCGTCTGGAGCGCGCCCAAGACGTCGGAGGTTTCCCATAGCCCTAAGTCCCATAAACCAGCCGCCAAGTTGAAAACAAAGGAAAAAAACACCAGAAAAAAGACGGGACGGCACGACCTAAGGACCATCTTCAGTGATAACCTGGCCAACCTCGCTGCGCCCCAAAAGGCCAGCCCCCAGAAGAAAAGCGAGGGAAGGTCATCGGCGGGAAATGTAGCCGCGAGTACCACCACCAGCAACAGCAACTTTGCCCTGGGGTCGAGAGAATGCACGAAAGACTTCACAGGAACATATTGTCCCATGACAATGGACGCGAAAGCCAAGAGATCGGAACTCCTTTTATGTGCGAATGCCAAAAACTTCAAAAAAGCTTCTGACTATTTTTTACTTTTTCTTACTTTTTCTTACTCTTTATATTCGTAGCTCAAAATCTCCGCATCGCCCCAGAGTTTCTCCAGTTTGTAAAAATCGCGGCCCTTTCGGCTGAAGACATGGACAGCCACGTTGCCCGCGTCTAAAAGACACCAGTTGGAGCTGCCCACTCCCTCGACTCTCACCGCGTGTCCATCCCGCTCCAGAGCCTCCTGTGCCGCCTCAATCAAGGTCTTCATGTGCACCTCGGAGTTTCCCGTCACCAAAATAAACACGTCCGCGAGAGTTCCTATTTCTCCCAGGTCGAGGCCGACAATTTCCTGTCCCTTTTTGTCGGCCAAGGCATCACAAACATAGCCATACTCCGCAAGCGTACTCATAGGCGGTCCATTCTCCCTTTTTTCTTTTTCTCTTTTTAAATTCAAATTCAAAAACGAACACCTTCTAGACGCTTGAAGATGGTCTCCTTATCGTGTCCCAAAATGACCGAGACCATCGACGCCGTTCGATTTTTTTGCACCAGCGATTTGTTGGAGATGCCGCAGAGCCGCGCCAATGCTTCCGCCGCCTGACGATCACTTTCCGTGGCACCTTCAGGATAGACGATGTTCGAGGTGTAATAGTCAAAGTGCCGGGCGTTACCCGTGTAGACCACGTCAACCCCCAGCTTTTGGAAAATCTGGGAGGCCCGTTTGCCCAGCCCGTTCGCGCCGTCGCCGTTCAGAATGCCGATCTTGCCGATCTGCCCCACCAGGTCCAAGAACGTTTCTTCGCTCAGACCGGGAGGCGTCACCGTCGTTTCATCGACAAACTGTCCTCTTACAAGCCCACCAGGGGCAATGCCATTAGAGCCAAGGCCGCTGGGGCTTTCCTCGTTGGGGTCGGCGACCAGCAAAGGTGTCAATTGGGTGATGTCCAGAATCCAATAGCTCACATCCCCGATGTAGGATGCCTTTCCTGGAGCCATAGCAACCTTGATCCGATCACCGGGTAACGAGTTGGCAAATTGCATAAGTTTGATGGCGTCTCTGGGGCTTAGATCCGTGTTGACCGCGGCCACCGCCTCAGAGACCACAGACGCAATATTGGTGAGCGACCGAGACTTCAATTTCTCCAGGAGAAGGGAGATGACTCGCTGCTGGCGCTGAACGCGCCCGATGTCGCCCAGAGGGTCATGGCGAAAACGCACGTATTCCAACACTGTTTTGCCAGGCATGTGCTGCTGGCCCTTGGGGATGTTGATGAAGAGCTTGGCGGAGTAATCCGTGTAAGCCAATTTCTTTTCGACATAGATGTCAATGCCTCCCATAAGATTGATGATGCGTGGAAAGCTGTCGTAATTGATGATGGCGTAATAGTTGATGCCCACATTCAGAAGGTTCATCACCGTTTCTTTCAGAAGGTTGATGCCCCCGTAGACGTAGGCGTGGTTGATTTTGTCCCAGTGCCTCCCCGGAATGAAAACCCGCGAGTCCCTAGGGATGGAGATCATACGAATAGACTGGTTGTCCAGATCGAAGCAGGCCAGGGCAATGGCGTCTGAGCGGCGAACTCCGTCCACGTCGTCCAAGCCCACGACCAGAAGATTCACCGTTCCCAAGGTAGAATCAATCTTGAGAGAGGACCTTGGAGTGGCGTCGTCCGACTCTAAAGCGCCCCGCTCTGTCTCAGCCGACGGAACGATCAGCAACCGCTTGTATTCTTCCGCGATACGCCACGTGGCGCCTCCCACCGTCGCTGTCAAAACGAAGAATACGATGACGAATATCTTGAGAAAATTCAAACCCGCGGCACCTCCGATCCTTTATAAAGTCCGCAGCTCTCGATGTAATTTTCGACCAAATGGGGAACGAGGAAACGGATGCTCCTCCCCTCACGGACGCGGGAACGAATTTCGGTGCTGGAAATGGCGAACTGTGGGATCTCCACCACCTTCAAGCCCCGGCGAATGACGTCAGGCAAAGCGCCCACCCCCGCCACGGAGTACCCCGGTCGAGTTGCCGTCACCAGCGTACAGAGAGACGGCAAACGCATGTAATCCTTCCACGTGTCGATGCTCAAAAGCGCGTCCAATCCCGTGATGAAAAAAAGTTCGAGAGGTTGAATGCTCCTTTCTAGGAACTCCTTCAACGTGTCTACCGTGTGGGACGCCAGCGCGTGAGATGAACGGTCACGATCAATTTCCGTGCGGGAAACGAAAAACTCCCGCACCCCGGCTGTGGCCAGAAGTGTCATAGCGTAACGGTCCTCCGAGGGCGTGATAGGCCGGCTCCTTTTGTGAGGGGGCGTCCCTGTGGGAACGAACACAATCCGGTCCAGCGCCAACTCCCGCCGGCACTCCTCCGCCGCCAACAAATGGCCATAGTGAACGGGGTCGAAAGTTCCTCCCATAATTCCGATCTTCTCAGCCAAAAGCCCCTGTCCTCCCTCTACGGGGTCCATTACGAGGCCGAAACACTTTCACCCGGCACATCAGCTCTACTGCGCGCCGATTTTTAGATCGCCAGCCCCTAACCCGTCCCCATCATGTCACTATTCTATCAGGCAGAAAGTCGAACTCGACATCTCCAATATAAACTTTATCTCCCTCCATCGCCCCCGCCTTTTCCAGGGCTTCTTCAACTTTCAGACGCTTCAGAACCCGGGCGAATTTCATTAAAGCGTCCTCCTGGTCGAAGTCAATGCGGCTTATAGTCTTTGCCAAGTTAGCGTGCTCGACCCGGAAACTTCTCCCGTTTCCCTCTGTTAGGCGAATCACCTGAACCGGCAGGGGAACCGTACCTCGCAAGCGGAGTGAAGTCACCACCTCCCCTCTCGCTAGCGCCTCTGATGGAAGATCACCTGATGGAAGATCATAGGAGGGACGCTGGTGGAGCCGGACCATTTCCACGATTTCCCTGATCAGCTCTGGAATGCCCTCTCCGTTTTTCGCGCTGGTCAAAAGACACCTCTGACCCAGCCGCTCCATTTCACGTTCCAAGGCCTGACCGTTGTCCTCCGTACCAGGAAGATCACTCTTGTTTCCCACCACCAAGCAGGGTCGCGTCAGCAGGCTCCCGCCGTAGGCCTCGAACTCCCGGAGCACCACCTCCCGATCTTTCAGGGGATCCCTCTCCGAGAGATCAATCACGTGAACCAGAAGGCGCGTGCGCTCCACGTGCCTCAAAAAATGATGCCCCAGTCCTTTGTTATCGTGAGCCCCTTCGATAAGACCTGGAACATCGGCAATGATAATCTGTTGGTCGTCCACCGCCAAGACCCCTAGGTTTGGGGAAAGGGTTGTGAAGGGGTAGCCCGCGATCTTGGGCTTTGCTCCGCTGATGGCCGACAGGATGCTGGATTTTCCCGCATTGGGGAAGCCCACGAGCCCCACGTCAGCGATGAGTTTCAGCTCTAGAAGTAGTGTCTTTTCCTCTCCGGCGTCGCCCTTTTCCGCAAAGCGCGGCGCGCGGCGAACGGAGGACGTGAAATGCGCGTTACCCCGGCCTCCGCGCCCTCCTTTAGCAGCCACAAAACGTTGTCCCGGCTCCAGCAGGTCCGCCATCAGCTCCTCTGTCTCCGCGTCGCGCACCAGAGTGCCCTGGGGCAATTGAATGATCAGATCCTCCCCGTTGTGGCCCATCTGCATGGCACCCTTACCGTGACCGGCGTGACCGGCCTGAAACCTTTTGTTGTACTCGAAATCGGCGAGGGTAACGACTCCCCCAACGGCCTCCAAGACCACATCTCCGCCCTTGCCCCCGTCCGCGCCGTCGGGCCCCCCCTTGGGGAGATATTTTTCACGGCGGAAGCTCAGGCTTCCGTTGCCGCCTCTACCCGCTTTTATCGCGATTCTCGCCAGATCCACAAACCTCAAACGCATCACCACCAAATGGTTGAAAACTTCAGAAAGAACCCCAAAGTACAAAAAAGAAGGCCCCCACTTTCCGGAGCCCTCCGTCGCCATCTATAACTCCTCGGCAGAAAAAAGCGGGAAAAGAAAAGCGAAAAAAGAGAAAACTACACCAGTTCAGCCGGTTCGATAGAGACAAACTTACGGTCGCCTCGCGTCGCGAAAGCCACCTTACCGGGCGTCAAAGCAAAAAGCGTAAAATCGCGCCCCAATCCCACGTTTTTGCCCGGGTGAACTTTCGTCCCGCACTGCCGGACCAAAATATTGCCCGCCTTGACGAGAGTCCCCGCGTAGGTTTTAATGCCCCGGTACTTGGGGTTGCTATCGCGGCCGTTGGTAGAGCTACCCTGCCCTTTTTTGTGGGCAAAAAACTGTATATCGAACTTGAAATTCACGATCTATGCACCTCCGAAACACTCACATGTCCGGCATAGCCAGACGCTATTTCCTTCAGGGACAACGCAATAGTCCTCGTCAAAAGATCCAGTTCCCGCGCTCGGCTCTTCGCCCACTCTACACGAATAAGAGGTATGGAGTCGTTCATCTCGCAGACCACATCTCCCGACGCCTTCGCCACGTCCCGGAGCCCCACGAGAAGCGCCTGAACCAGGGTCGAAACCGCCGCGCAGACCACGTCCTCCCCTTTGGGCTTTTGCCCGGAGTGACCTCGGGATTCCAAACCCACGAGCCCCTGGTTCTCCCAAAACAAAGTAACGTGCGTCACTCTAATCGGCACCGAAAAGGTTCTAGACGTCGATGCCCTTGACACGGATTTCGGTGAAATACTGGCGATGTCCGCGTAGACGCCGTTCGTTCTTTTTGCTCTTAAACTTGAACACCAACACCTTGTCGGCGCGGGCTTGGGAAAGAATCTCTGCCTTCACACTGGCTCCCTCCACTAGAGGCGTTCCGAACTTTGTGGAGTTTTCCTCCCCCACCATGTGGACCTTGTCAAGAACTATCTCTTGCCCAACTTCGCCCTCCACGCGCTCCACGCGAAAGACATCGCCTACCTGCACACGATATTGTTTACCGCCTGTTTCTACAACGGCATACACTTTCTTTTCCTCCCTCCGCTGGTCCGAGGCTCCCTCTGATTAACCCTGACTCTGAGGATATTATGCCTCACCCATGCGATACACGATGCACATATCTCTGCCATCACTTTACGGCTCATAAATTTTAAGCGCAGAAGCCCCTTCCGTCAACCGCACATTTCGGACAGGATGTAATTGTACGCTATATTTTTTCAGGCTTGAGCATTTCAATCCTCCCATTTATCCTCCCATTTGCTTAAGTCCAGTTTCCATCCCTCAATTGAAATGCTCAAGCCTGAAAAGGAATCTTAAAAAGAGAAAAATGTCTGGAAAAGACGATATTCAATCGTACCTGTCTATCCCCTGTCCATCCATCAAAGAGATTTCTCGCGCCAGTAGCGCGAGTTTCCCATTATTCCAAGATCAAGATATTATTCCAAGATATTATTTTATTCCGAGATATCTCGCGGATATCTCGCGAAATTGGCGCATACGCCAGATGATCGAAATAGTTTTCCGCGTCGTCGCTCGACTCAACGCCGCCAGGTGGCAGAATCATCGCTCAACGCCGCCAGGTGGAGGGGAAGAACAGCAGAATCACCGCGTAAAGTTCCAACCGTCCGGCAAGCATACAAAAGCTAAAAATCCACTTGACGCTGTCCGGAAGCCACGCGTAATTTTCGGTCGGCCCCAGGGAGCCCAGGCTCGGTCCTACGTTGCTCAGAGAGGCCAATACCCCGGAAAGCGTCGTCAAGACATCCAACCGCTCGCCTCCCAAGGCGGTCACGACCAGACAGGCCGCAAACAAAACCCACACGTAAAGCATAAAAAAAGCGGTCATAGAGTTGAGCGAAACCTGAGAAATCACCTTGCCATTCAACTTCGTGCGCAAAATAGCGCGCGGGTGCAGGAGATTCCAAATCTCCCCGCGAACGGTCCGCACCAACGCCAAAAGCCGAACCATCTTCAATCCTCCGCTTGTGGAGCCCGCGCACCCCCCGACAAACATGAGGAGCAAGATCAAAAACTGGGCAAAATAAGGCCATAAAGCGTAATCCTCCGACGCGAAACCGGTGGTTGTCACCAGGCTCACGACTTGAAACGCCGCGGCCCGCGTCGCGTGTCCCAGACCCGAATAGCTCCCCAAAAAAACAAGAGCTATGACGATCAGAACAATCGAACCCAAAACAAAAGCTAGGTAAAAGCGAAACTCATCATCCCACCCTATTTTACGCCAGTTATGATGGCTTACCCGTAAAAACCCCGTCAAAAAAAGAAAGTGCAGCGAAAAATTGACCCCTCCCAAAAACATGAAAAACGTAACAACCCACTCGATGTAAGGAGACCGATAATAGGCGATGGAGGCGCCGCGAGGCGAAAATCCACCTGTGGCAATGGTGGTGAAGGAGTGACTGAGGGCGTCGAAGAAACTCATACCTCCAAACATCAAAAATACCGTTTCCACCGCCGTTAACAGAACGTAGATTCCCCACAGAAACAAGGCCGTCTGCTGCATACGCGGTGTCAGCTTTTCCGGCATGGGGCCGGGAGCTTCGAGCTTGTAGAGTTCCACTCCCCCCACACCCAGAAAAGGCAAAATGGCGAGGCTCAAAACGATGATCCCCATACCTCCCAACCATTGGGTCATGCCGCGCCAAAACAGAAGCCCCCGGGGCGCGCTCTCAATGTCGATCATGACCGTGGCACCCGTCGTCGTAAAGCCGGACATCGTTTCAAAAAAAGCGTCCGTGTAGGTGGGGAGAACGTCGGTGAGCACGTAGGGCAAAGCTCCTACCGCTGTGGCGATCACCCAGGACAACCCCACCACGGCAAGGGCCTCCCGAACTCCAAGTTCCTCGTAATCCGCTTCCCTGGCGCCCGCGTGAAAAAGCGCGAAACTGAACGCTATTCCACAAACCAACGACAGGGCGAAGGCTTGAAAATCCTCGGTATGGTCGATTACGGCCCAAATCATGGGAAAAATCATCGATAACGAGACAATCAAAGAAATCAGCGAAAGAACCCGCGCCACAAGTTTAAATCTCAAAGAAACTCTCCTCTATCCAAAAAATTCCGCTGCGACGCCCATTTGAGCAGTCGAAGCGAAAAGGATCACGTGGTCGCCACCTTTGAGCTGCGTACCGCCGTCGGGAACGAAGACGTTCTTGCCCCTTCCTACCAGGGCCACCAACACACCCTTGGGAACCCCCATCTGAGCCAAAGAAATACCCGCAAGTTTGTGCTTTTCCGACAGCACAACCTCCAACATCTCCGCGTCGATCTTCTCAAGGATTGACAAAGCCTTGGAACTTCCAGGATAGCGGATATAGCGCAGAATCACCGCCGCCAGGGCCTCGTTAGGATCCACCACCGCGTCGATGGGCATGATTTCAGGCATATTGAGATAGAGCCGCCTCCGGATCACCGCGATGCTCTTGTGAACCCCCAATGACTTCGCCAGGGCGCCGTAGATCAGGTTGGTCTCGTCGGATTCTGTGGCACAAACGTAGCCATCCGCGCCGTTAATCCCCTCCTCCGTCAATAACACCTCGTCCGCGCCGTCGGCGTTCAAGACCAACGTTCTCCTTAACTCTGACGCTAATTTGTCGCAATGCCCGCTGTCATGGTCGATGAGACGAATCTCTACGCCTCGGTAGTTCGTCTCCAGTCTTTGAGCCACCTGAAAACCCAGTTTTCCTCCCCCTACAACGAAAACACGCTTCAAAGAACGAGAGGAGTGAAGCTGAAACAGCTTTTCCAACCTCCAAACCTGTTCACGATCAGACACCACGTAACAAAGGTCGTTCTCCTTCAGCACCGTGTCGCCGTTGGGGACGAGATGCTCCTCGTCAGGTCGTTCCACGTAGACGACAATAGCGATGAGATCGGAGTTTTTCATGCGCATTTCTTTCAGGGAAAGCCCCACGAGAGGAGACTCGGCCGCGACGTGAAAGGCGTAAATGGCCGCCTGCCCCCCTAGCAGTTCTGCCGTGTGGACGGCGGTGTTGACGGACAACAACTCCAAAATCTCCCTGGCCACGGACCGTTCAGGGGAGATCATCATGTCGATGCTCAGGTCATTGGCCCAGGCCGATGAGTCGGTAAACTCAAGCCCTCGGGCCCGGGCGATCACCCGCTTGACTCCCGCGTGCTTGGCGATCCAACAAGAGAGAATATTGGCCTCGTCGCGGTCGGTGCAAGCTACCAGAAAGTCCACGTCACAACCCTCCCGAACCCCTGCCTCGTAGAGCACCTGGGGCCTCGCGCCGTTGCCGTGCACCACCCGCACGTTTAGCTCGCTTTCCGCTTTCGCGGCCCGTTCTTGGTTTTGTTCCACCATATTCACGTCATGTCCTTCTCCGGCAAGAGTGGCAGCAACGCTGAATCCCACCTCGCCCGCACCGACGATTACAATTTTCACGCAGACTCACCCATTCTCTTTATAGCGAATCAAAATCTAAAGGCGCCCAAACAGCGTAAAAGCGGGCCATAGAACGCTCCCGCTGGTCTTCCGCCTCCACCATGTCGTACACGAAAGAACGGCAACCCAGCCCCTTCTCCTCTTTGAGCTCTTTTACCCTCACCCAAACCGTTTCACCGAACTTGACGCTGGCTCGAAACTCCCCATGGATTTCTCGAAGGCTCCAGCTCAAAAGATCCAGAGGTGTGGCCTCGTAGACCCACTCGAAGTATACGGCGTTGTTCACGTGTCCGTTAGCGTCCAGATCGTGAAACCGCACCGGAAAAGAAGTCTCGCGCAGAATTGGCTCGTTCTTCAGCTTTGAGCCCGATATCTTCGGAATTACGACAAAATTCGGGTCGATGGGCAGGGCGTCCGCCACGTCAGAAAAAATTTCCGGCAAGTGCTGCCCCGCTCGCACCGGCCGCCCCACGGCCAAATCAATCAACACCCAAGAGGTCTTGGCCAGTACCAAAGTCTCCACCTCATTGGCCTCATTATTAGCCTTATTATTGGCCTCATTGAAAACACGAAAGACGCGCAACGTGTGAAAACCGTCGCCCGGCGTGTGCCGCGTTTCGATCACAACAGACTCGTCCATACCCGGCAGGCGCTTCATCACTTCCAGGTCGTACTTTAAAAGCACCCAGGCGTAACCTCGTCGCATCAACTCGCCGGGGGAACCTTCCAGAGCCTCCACAGCAAGCCCAGCCGTGTCTTGAAGCCTGTTGAACAGAGCGCGTATTTTGATCTCGTTTGTGCACGCCGTCTCGGACGGCATGACGGTCAGTTTTTGCCTATACAACTCCTCATGGCCTCCCAAAGAGCGTCTATCTCCTCCGGTTTATTCCCATATCCTGGCGAAATCCTCAGACTGCCATGAGGAAAAGTTCCCAGGGTCCTATGGGCAAGAGGCGAGCAATGAAGACCCGGACGGGTTTCAAAACTCTTGTAAAATTCCGTTCCGTTCCCCTCCAGTCCCAAAAGCCGGTCTGCCAAAAGTCCGTTGTCCAGAAAACCTCCAAAGGGATCTAAAAAATTCACGGAAAACACCGGCAAACGACCCTCCATCGTTGGTCGGCCATAGAGCAAAGCTCCTTCTGTTTCCCTTAATTCCTTCAAAAAACGCCCTCCCAGTTCGTTTTCCCGCTCCGCTATCGCGTGAATTCCTTGCTTATCCAGCCACTCCAGCGCGGCGCAGAGTCCCGCTATACCCGGAAGATTCGGGGTTCCGGCCTCGAACTTGTCCGGCATATCCAAGGGCTGGGTCTCCACATGAGAATAACTTCCCGTTCCCCCCTCCACAAGTGGAGCCACCCGAGAGGCAAATTCGGGGTTCCAGACGATGCCCCCTATGCCTTGAGGACCCATCAATCCCTTGTGTCCTGTGAAGCAAAGGGCCCCGACGCCCAGCTCCGTGGCCGATAGGGGAAGAAGCCCTGCCGTCTGGGCTGTATCCACCACCAAAGGTAATTTAGCCCCTCGGCACAGCCTCGCGATTTTCTCTAGGGGTTGCACCGTTCCACAGACGTTGCTGGCGTGACTCAAAACCATGAGGTCAAAGTCTCCATTTTCTCCCTTCAAGGTCTTTTCCAAAAGCTCCGAGTCCAAGGCTCCCTCCAGCCCGCACTCTAGAAAGACCACCGATACCCCTTCCCTTTCTAAAGCCCTCAGGGGGCGAACGACGGCGTTGTGTTCCATGGAGGTGGAGAGGACCCTGGGGATTCTTCCCCTTTTCCTTCTTGCTTCGTCGGCCAACAGGGGGCGCAGAAAACCCTTCAACGTCACGTTTAAAGCCTCTGTGACGCCGGAGCAAAATGTCACATACTGGGGATTCCCGTCGTCGTAACCCCCCAGGAGCTTAGAAATTGCGATTCGGCAATCCAGGACCATATTCAGAGTGGCCAGATCCCTCCGTGAGGAACTTCCACGGCCTAAATTCGCCCCCGACCGCGTCAGAAAATCCGCCATCGCAACCGCTACGCCAGGAGGTTTAGGCCACGTCGTCGCGGCGTTGTTTAAATACACATCCATGCTCCCAGCTATGATTTCCATGATTTTCCACTCCCACGTCAATCTCTGTGTATAATATCACCCGAACTGGGGTATTACCCCGCATTCTTTTCAAAGGTTTTGACCAGTTATTTTAGTAGAAACTCGTAAAAAAATCCACTTATCCACAATAAAAACGTTCTTTGGATGTGGATAAGTGTATAATCATAACGAAAAGAGCCAACGGCGGCTTTCTGATTGTGGATAACTGATGCGGATATCTTTCTTTTGAACTGCAATACTGAACTGCAATACAGGAGTGAACGACATTGCAAAAAAATTTGCAAGGATTGTGGCAAGATATCATCGACAAGGCCGTTCCCCAACTTCCGGAAGGAAGCGCGGATTTATGGTTTACGACTTGTACGCCCGTGAAGATCGATAATGACGAACTCGTTGTGGACGTGGCGAATATCTTTGTCAAGGAACAACTGGCCAGCCGTTTTCTGAACGAGCTGAATAAGGCCGCAAAGAGCACGGGAGAGGTATCCAGTATACGCCTCCTGGCCAGAGAGGAGTCTGGCGAAGAAAAAAAAACGGAATGGATGGAGCGCGCCGAAAGAGCGGCTAAACAAAGCCCCAAAAATACCTTGAATCTGAACCCCAACTACAAGTTCTCCTCTTTCGTGGTGGGAAAATCGAATCGCTTGGCCCTAGCGGCCAGCCTGGCCGTGGCGGAAACCCCTGGCGAGGCCTACAACCCCCTTTTCATCTGGGGCGGCGTCGGTCTTGGTAAGACGCACTTGATGCACGCCATTTGTCACTATGTCCTCGAAAAAAAAAGCAACATGAACGCCGTATACGTCAGCTCGGAGAAGTTCATCAACGAGTTCATCCAGTCCATCCAAAGCCCTAAACAAGGCCACGAGTTCAAGAACAAGTATCGCAACGTGGATCTTCTTCTCATTGACGATATTCAGTTCTTAGGGGACAAGCATTCGAGTCAAGAGGAATTTTTCCACACCTTCGACAGCCTCCGCATCGCCAATAAGCAGGTCGTCATTTGTTCCGACCGCCCTCCCGCAGAACTACGGAACATCGAGGACCGCCTAGTGAGTCGTTTCGCCTGGGGTTTGGTAACCGACATCCAGCCACCGGACATCGAGACCCGCATCGCCATTTTGCAAAAAAAGGCCCAGCTTCGTAACTACAATATGCCCGAAGAGGTAGTCAATTTCCTGGCTCTGCGAATCCCCAGTAACATCCGGGAACTGGAGGGCGCTTTGAACCGTGTTATAGCCTACTCAGAACTTACGGGCGAAACAGCGAGCATCGAGACCACCTCCGTCTGGTTGAAAGACATCTTGATAACGGACTTCAAGGGCCCCGCCAGCATTAGCAGCATACAAAGCCTGGTGGCAGAGAGCTTCGAGATGAGCCTGGAGGACCTCACCAGTGCCAAGCGCACGGCCGAGATCGCCTTGGCCCGCCAGGTGGGAATGTATCTGTGCCGGGAAATGACAGAATCCAGTCTTCAGCGCATCGGAGAGGCTTTTAAACGGAAGGACCACACCACGGTCATCCATGCCCATAAAAAAATCAGCGCGATGCTCAAAAGCGACGGGGAAATCCAAAAAATTGTGGATAACATTATGCATAAGTTGTGAAAAAGGTGTGGATAACCGAGAATAATCGTGGATAAATTGTGAATTCAAAGTGGATAACTAGGGCTAAAAAGAATGGTTTTCCACAATGGCTGTCGAGGGGTGTGAAAGTTATCCAGACTATCCACAAACTATCCACAGACTATCCACAAGGAATTCACACCTTATCCACATAGAAAAAACCTTTTGTACGAGGGGTTTTGGGTACTTATCCACAGAGTTTTTCTTCCCTATTACTATTACTACTCTTTTAAATAATAACTTAGAAGTAATAAAAGAAGTGGAAAACAAAATGAAGGACAAAATGAAGGACGACGGACTATGAGATTGAAGGGAGCAGAGAGATGAAAATCGATATCGTTCGATCAGAATTCCTCAAGACTTGGCAGATGGCCGAGAGATGCAGCAGTTCAAAGAGCACGATCAGCTCCCTAGGGGGGGTTCTACTGACGGCGGAGGATAATAAGGTGTCGCTCTCAGCGACGGACTTGAAGACATCAATCTGCTGCGCGGCCGAGGGAGTCTATATTTCCCGGGACGGGGCAGCCATATTGCCGGTAAAACTTTTGGGAGAGCTTTTCAAGAAGGTCTCGGAGGACAGGTTTACCGTGGAGGTCAAGGATGAAAAGGGTCTTCTCGTTGCGGGCCGAAACAAAACCCGATTCTCCACCTGGCCCATTGACGAATTTCCAAAGCTGGCCCAGAGCGATGGCGCGGAGATCATGTGCGACGTTCTCGCCGGGGATTTTTCGCGAATTCTGGCGGAGGGCTCCATCGCCAGTTCCCCCACAGACGATTTTCCGAAATACCTGGGGGCGTGTCAGATCCAACTCAAGGGTGGGGCCCTTCATGTGATCTCCACAGATAGCCGCCGGTTGTCTTTGTCTAAGCACCTCTGCGAAGGGGAAAACAACGCGGAGTTGCTGCTTCCTATCCTGCCCCTCCGTGAGCTTCAACGTCTTCTGACCAGCGTTACTCCAGAGACTCCCGTCCGTATTTTGTACGATGGGTCTTTGGCCTGGTTCCAGATAGGGCAAATCGAGTTTTCTATCCGGAGGGTAGAGTCCACTTTTCCCAGTTACGAGAGGATTTTAAACCCGAACCGGACCAATATCATGACTGTGAAGCGGGACGAGCTTATTTCGGCTCTGGAGCGCATTGATATCATTGTTCGGTCCCACACCCGAGTAGTGGTGATGCATTTTTCCCCAAGGGGACAGTTGAAATTGACGGGCAAGGCGCCGGAGTTCGGAACTGTGGTGGAGGTTTTGGATGCCGATATCAACGGAGATCCGTTGAAGGCAGGGTTCAATGTGGGCTTTTTACAGGACGGCTTGAAGGCCGTCGGCAGCGAGAAGGTTCTGATGAACCTGAACGGCGAGGCGGGGCAAATGACTCTATGCCGGGATGGATCTGACGATTTTCTCTACATGTTGATGCCGGTGCGGATCACCGAACAGGACATGATCGACCCCGAGGAGGAAGAAGAAAGCCTTGGGGTTGAGGAACCAGTAAGGCTCTTGAGCGACGTTCCCGCCGGTAGCGCGTCCGCCGTAGCTGCCGTTATGGAGGAAAGCAGAGTTTTGGAGAGCCTAAAGGCGTTAGAGGAGATATCGAGGGCGGAAGAGGAAAAATAGGAATTTTAGAAAGCTGGAAATTGACCTGTGGAATTTCTGGAGACAGCCTGGAAGAGTTTCAGAAATTTAAAGCCCCGCCGCCAGCAGTGGCGTTCGGGGCTCAATGTTCTTTTGGGGCCGAACGGGTCCGGCAAGACCAACCTCTTGGAGTCCTTCAACGTGCTTGCTGGATGGGGCGTTTTTGCTGTGGCGGGCAACCGAACCTCCTCCCTGGTAACGTGGGGAGAGGAGCGGGCTTTTCTCATGGGCTGCACGGCGGGCGAGCGGGAACTGGAAGTGGAAGCCCAGATGGGAACCCGTATGAGCCTCAGAGTGGCAAAGGAACGAGCCACCTACTCGGAGCTGCGCTCGCTTCTTCCCTCTCTTTCTTTTTTACCGCGGGATATCGACCTTTTAGACGGCTCTCCCTCAGTTCGCCGGTTATTTCTGGACAAACTCTGCGCACTTTGTTCCCCGCTTTATGCTCGCCGTTTGTCGGAGTACAAGCAATTGGTGAGGCACAGAACCACCCTTTTAAGGCAGAACCGGGTAAAAACCGACGTTTTTCGTGCTACGGTTTTTCCCATGAGCCGTTTGGGAGGGTGGATACGAGAAACTCGCCGAGGTGCCGTGAGACTTTTATCGGAAGCCCTGAAAAATGGGACTACTTCCGAAATTGCCGGACTTCTTCCCTTCCAGGTGGAGATGGCTCTGGAGCTTCGAGGCACGACGGAGGGCAATGGGTCAGGATTGGAGAGCGCCGTGGCGGACATGGCAGCGGCTCTGGAGGCGAACTCAGAACGTGAGCAGCATGCGGGGATGGTGCTAGTGGGGCCTCACCGGGATGACTTGAATTTCTTCTGCCTTGAACGTCCCGCTGCTTTGGTTTTGAGCCGAGGACAGAAACGCAGGGTGGTGGTGGGTCTTATCTTGGCAGCCGGCCGCCTGGTGGAGTCGCGGCTAAGACTGAAGCCGATTCTACTTTTAGACGATGTGGCCGCGGAACTGGACGCGGAGGGGCGAGCGCTGATGGGTTGCGCCTTCGCCGGCACTGGCTGGCAGGTTTTCGCCACGGGGGTAGAGGATCATTTTCAAGTACCCGGCAGCGCTCTATGGCGTGTCCAGGAGGGTGTTATTTTAGAACCTTAACGAGGCTAAGGACCTAAGAACAAATCCCTACGGATTTTTAGATTAGGGGAAGGAGTTCTATGGTTTTGCAATAGAATGAAAATTCATATTTCGAGGTGAATCATGTTTCATGATCGTTACGATATCGTCGTCATTGGCGGCGGACACGCGGGATGCGAGGCGGCCTTAGCGGCCTCCCGGATGGGTTGCCACACCCTTTTGCTAAACCTCAACCTGGATAATACGGCGTTGATGCCGTGCAACCCGGCCATCGGTGGGCCCGCCAAAGGTCACCTAGTACGGGAAATCAGCGCTCTGGGGGGCGAACAAGCCCGAGCTACCGACGCTTCCACGTTGATGGTCCGATGGCTGAACACGTCGAAGGGTGTGGCGGTCCGCGCTTTGAGGGCTCAATGTGACCTTAAGGCTTACGCCGCCTATTACTTAAGACTCCTGCAAACTCAAGAGAACTTGGATATTCACCAGGACGAGGCGACGGAACTGCTACTGACCGATTTTCGAGTGGCAGGGGTGAGAACTCGCCACGGATCCACTTATGAGGCCAAGGCGGTGATTCTCTGTTCGGGAACCTACGCCTGTGGCCACGTTCATGTTGGAGACGTGTCGTTTCCCTCGGGACCTATGGGGCAGACGCCGGCCAACGCCTTTTTCGAGTCCTTGCCGAGCCTGGGAATACGGACAGACCGCATGAGGACGGACACTACTCCTCGCTTGAACTTCGATACTATCGACCTTTCCCAGACGCGGCGACAGCGATCAGAGGAAATACCCTTAGCTTTTGACCTTTGGGGAGAGAAGCGCCTTTACGACACTGCCGATTTCGCTTGCTATTTTTCCCACACCACGCCTGAGACCCACGCCATCGTCGCGGCCAATATTCACCGGTCACCCTTGGTCACGGGAGAAATAGAGACTCTTGGACCGCGTTACTGCCCCTCTGTGGAGGACAAGTTTTTGAAGTTTCCTGACCGAGATGTTCACCCCATCGTCTTCGAGCCTCTTGGAGGCCCGGGCGGCACGAAAGAGGTCTACATCCAAAACTTCTCCACAGGTTTGCCCTATGATGTGCAGGAAGCCATGATTCGATCCCTTCCTGGGTGTCGGAACGTCAAAATTCTCAAGCCTGGTTATGCTATTGAATATGTGTATCTTAATCCTGATCAACTTTCACCTACGCTAGAGAATAAAACAATAAAGGGTTTTTTTTGCGCCGGCCAGGTTAATGGAACTTCGGGCTATGAGGAAGCCGCAGGTCAAGGGCTATTGGCCGGGATCAACGCCGCCCTTGGAATCAAGGAAGAAGAACCGGTGGTTTTGAGTCGAAGTGATGGTTATTTAGGGGTTTTGGTGGATGACCTGACCACAAAGAGCACAAACGAGCCTTACCGTATGTTGACCAGTCGTTGTGAGCATCGGCTTTTGTTGCGATGGGATAACGCAGATCGTCGTTTGTCCCCTATCGGGCGACGCGTGGGGCTTATCGACGATGTCCAATGGGAAGAGCTGGTACGCCGCTGGGAGAGAGCGGACAGTGAGATTGAGCGTCTGAAATCCATGCGCCTGGCTCCTACAAAGGAAATAAACCGGGAATTGGAGAAGGCCGAAATCGAACCTCTGGTTGAACACACAACCCTCGCCGCTTTACTCCGCAGAGGCAACGTCAGCTACAGTCTGATCGAATCCCTATCCCCGCCTGAGATTCTTCTCGAAGAAGAGGAAGCCTTCCACGTGGATACTGAACTGCGTTATGCCGGCTACATCGAAAAGCAGGAGCGTATGGCCTCTCGTATGAAAGACATGGACAAGGTTTTAATTCCTGATGGGTTTGACTATGATGAAATCAAGGGAATGTTGGCGGAGAGCCGCCAAAAGCTGTCGCGCTTTCGCCCGCGCTCCTTGGGCCAGGCGTTGCGCATTTCGGGTGTGACGCCCTCGGACGTGCAACTGTTGGCTGTCTCGATTAAAACCAGGCACCGCGGGTAACGTGGGTAAAATGAGGGCGAAATGAGGGCGAAATAAGGGCGATGGGAGGAAATAGCGATGCGCGAGGAACGTAACGGGAAAACACGGTTAGTAGCGGATGTGTTGAGCCAAGTGATGCCGCCTCAGTATCCCCTTCGGGAGACGTTGAGGAAAGTTGTTATGGAATGGTGCAGTGTCGTTGGAGAGGTTCTGGGCAATCACTCCGTTCCGTTGGATATCATTGGAGAAGAGCTTCTTGTGGCGACGGAAACGCCTTTGATAGCCAGCCGTTTATCCATGATGGGAGGCAATGTAACCCGTGTCCTGGCGGAAAAATGGGGTTTAAAAGTGAAAAAGATAAAGGTCACCGTCGGGCGGCTTCCTTTAAAAAACTTGAGGACGCTTGGGAGCCGCTCCTCGCGCCCCTTTCTTGTCGAAGTTAGCGAGGATGAGGTGGCGGAGCTTGAGCGAGATTATCTACAAAGATTTCCTGATCTTCCCGAAGATGTCGCTCTATCTTTGGCGCGTCTTCAGGCCTTTTTTACGAAACGCTTCAGTAAAGGGCGTCAATAAGGAAAGATTGGTATGGGGAAAAAAAACGGATTTAAAAAGAATACCCATCGAAGTGGTTTTAAAAACATAACCGATAGTGATAGGAATATCATAACGATAAATGACGCTTTATTTGATTATTTCGATATGGAATCTGATATGGAATCTGATTTAGAACCGGTTAAGAAAACAGAACTATATTTTAAGGAAAATCCTTCGTCTCAAAAGCAGAAACTCGGAAAGCCGAAAAAAAATCTAAACCCGGTAGCGAAAACAATACCAATTGAGAGAGATTTTTTTGGGGGGAGCTTCTCAGAAGGGCTTTTAGGGAAGGAATTCATCGCTTCCAAGGAATCCGAGGAATCCATTACGGAGGGTTTTGCCTTGGAGGATTTTATTAAAGAAACCCCTGTTCTGGAAAATTTTTTATTGGTACTGGATAAAAAGAAAATGGATAAAAAGAAATTGGATGAAAAGAAATTGGATGAAGAACATTTTGGAGAAAGCGGACCAAAATCTGAAGAAGAAAAAGGAGAAGAAGAATCTATCGCGCTTGCGGGGGAAAAACTTGTTAGATCGGAAAAATTAAAAGAAGGGCCTTTAGATGAACTTTCAGGAAAACCCTTAGGTATTTCCGTCCTGGAGGAGATTTTCGAGAAAGGGCCTCTCTCTAACGAAGCGTCAGCACCCAGCACGGAACATGTAGAAGAACCTTCGGATACTCTCGACTTGATTGACGCTCCTGCTGAAGAGTCCGAGAGTCGTCAGGTTTTCGACACTCCACAATCGGAGAACGCGCACGCCTCCAAAGAGCTTTTTGCGGATGGGATTTACGACCCTACTGAGTTTACCTCTATAGAAGCGATGGGATCGCTAAAGGGTTTCGCGCCTCTGGGGATGCTTTTTATTCTAATGGACATCTTTAGCGGAAAAGAGGAGGGATTGATCCGTGTCAATCGCCTCGCGAGTGCCATCAAGATTGGTAAGCCCGCGATGCTCACCCAGCTGGACCATCTGGAACAGGCAGGGCTGATTCGCACTGTGTCCAGCTCTCAAAGAGGGCGGCATGTGGAACTTTTGGTCCCAAATCCCATAACCGGCGGACAACCTGAAGAAGTTCCTCAAGAAACGGACCCGACCCAGATTTTGAATACTCTCCCCTCGGACGCGCCCAAAAATTTCAGCCTCGAAAAGCTGAAAATGCTGCAAAAATATTTGATGGTACGCGGCATCCGGCTGCTTTCCCTGCCAGACGAGTCGGCTTTGGACCCGCGCTTGTCCCAAATCGCCGCCTTTCTGGGCAGGTACTTGACTTATGTTCAGCTCTTTTATTCCCGCCTCAAAGGAACGCTGCACACCGCTGAGGAAATCCATTTCTCCCTGCAGGGCTTTCAGGGGCGCGACGTTACCTATACCCTGACCTTCTGCAAAATGTTGAAGGAAGTCGGCTTTTTGGCGCATTTCACCTACCGACGGTCGCCTCATTACAAAATCGTCGCTCGGCTCAAGCGCACTTCGCCAGCGATTAACTTCTTGTCCGGCGGCTGGTTGGAGCATCATATCCGCGACAGAGTGGTGGCAATCCTAACTACGCACCCCTCTACCTTGGAGACGCCCTATGCTTTCATGAAAAATCCCAAGATCATCCTGCCAGGAAATGAAAATTTCGAGTTTGATTTTCTGCTGATGGTCGCCGACAAGGTCTTTTGGATCGAGGCAAAGACGGGGGAGTACATGGATTACATCGCCAAGTACGCCCGCGTCTCCAAACTGCTGGGGCTCACTCGGAACAGCTCCCTTTTGGTTCTCGTGAATACTCCAAAACCGGACGTCAATATATCGGCGCGCTATGGACTTTCCTGTTGCAGCGTGGATGAGTTTCCAGAGGTCTTTCGCCTCGCTCTGATTCGCGAACTAGGTCGTTCAAAGCGGTAATTGAACACTGGGCGGCGATCCGTCTGAATTTTGCAGCGTAAACCAATAGGTTAGTATTTATCAGTAACTATATACATATTCTGACCATTGCAAGATATTTTCCCCAATTGAAATATTTGATTTTTATCAATAATGCTGTATCCTTCAATTTCAATGATGTTATAAAAATATGATGTTATAAAAATATGTGGATGGAGAGTGAAATGGGTGAAAAATGTAGCCCTCATTGGATATGGAGTTGTTGGACATGGAGTGGCGGAGCTTCTATCGCAAAACGCGGATATTATCGCGAAACGCGCGGGAGATTCTATACAGTTGAAGCATATCCTGACGGCTCGCCCGCGTGTTGATGACCCGAGACAAAAATTGATCACGCAAAATGAGAACGACATCTTCGGCGATTACGGTGTGTCCGTTGTCGTGGAGTGCGTCAATGATCTGGAAAGCGCCTACCGTTATTGTAGGCGATCTCTTCTGGCGGGGAAACATTATGTCACATCCAACAAAAATCTGATCGCGACCTATGGCATGGAACTCACGGAACTCGCTGACCGCTGCAATGTCGCTCTGATGTTCGAGGCCAGTGTAGCCGCGGGTATTCCCGTGTTGCGTCCACTTTATAAATGCCTCAGTTCCAATTACGTCAACGAAGTGATTGGGATCGTCAATGGAACGACCAATTACATCCTGACGCAAATGAAACGCGAGGGACGTTCCTTTGCCGAGGCATTGAAGAAAGCTCAGGAGCTGGGGTACGCGGAAACCGATCCCTCAGCGGACGTCCTTGGGTTCGATGCCTGCCGAAAACTCGCGATTATGCTCTCCATCGCCTTTGGCCGCTATATCCGTTATGGAGATATTCCAACGGAGGGCATCACATCGGTCACAGCTTCCGACATCGCGTTGGCCGAACGGCTTGGCTATTCCATAAAGCTCATCGCTCTGGGCAGGCTGACGCCCTCCGATCAAGTTTACGCGCGGGTTGCTCCGCTGCTGATTTCGCACAGTCACTTGCTGGCGTCGGTAGAGGACGTTTTCAATGCCGTGTCTCTCTCTGCCGACATGGCGGGTGACGTGTTTTTCTACGGGCGCGGCGCCGGGGCCTATCCCTCGGCAAGCTCCATTGTCGGAGATATCATCGATATTGTGACCAACGGACGCTACAACGATCCCATATGGCGTGAGGATTATCGCCCACTATTGCCCGTCGAGGCAAATACCGGGTCGCTTTTCGTGAGGGCGCCTTTGTCGGAACACGAAAAACTTCTGAAGATCTTTCCGGATGGAATTTCGGCGAACGAGGGCGAAGAATTTGGATTCATCACGCCGTCTGGGACAGAGTCGGATCTCCGCGAAACGCTGCAAACGGCTGGGGTGAAAATGAACGCGATTTGGCGCGTCTTTTCCCGTTCTTCCAATATTTCCAACTAGCCGATTCTTTAAGCGTACTAATATCTATTCATAGCTAGTCGATACATTTCGCATAGTATTCCGAAGATCATATGATCTAAGGAAAAGCTGAACCTCGCAAAGTTTACCAAACGGATAAACGCTTTTTAAAAAATTGATTATCGATATAACCTTGGTTTTCGATTTCAATATCGATGTTTTCGTTGAATATTTTACGTTTGGAACTTCTCCAAACAACCTCTTATATTCAGTTTTCAAGGTACGAAAGGAGCATAAGAAGCTACTATCGTGATGTCAACGTGATGTCAATAAGAAGGAACCTGATATAAATTAATATAAATTTAATTTACGAATAGATACTTATCTCTATACTATACGATGATACTATACGATGACCTTCTGGTTCCTTGCTTCAGAAGCTCCTCGTTTCGTTGTAGTTATCGGGGAGGTAACGGTACATCAATATGTAAAGGGCGCTACTGAGGCGATTCAACACTTTGACAATGTCCGGGCGTTCGAGGCCGTTGTCCGTCTCGAACGCTCTGCAGGCAGCGAGTTCCGCTTCTCGTGATCGGGTTCTCAGCTCGTTGATTCCTGCGGCCAAGATGCCCATCGTGTAATGAAAACGAATATGCCCAAGCCCAAAGTATTTCACCGGGTTGTGGGAGCGTTCGTGGATTTCGTTGGAGTTCCATCCCCAGAGAGACAATTCTTCGCAGGGTTTTCCCGTCACATCGCAGGTGAAAATATCGTAGATTTTCGCCCCCACCTCCTCCAACTCTTCCGCCAACGAAGGGTGGCCTTCCTTTTGCCCCAGGATCTGAAGACTTACGATAGCGGCGTTTAGACTGTCGAGTTGTCCCCTGAACTCGATACGAGGGTCCGTCTTTGCCACAACAGCCTCGGACGAGAGATGCGTCGTGTGTTCTTGTTTCCGAGTTGCCTGCTTTTCCATAACTATTTTTCTCCTTTCATCGCGCACTTTGAGAAAGCATTGACTGAGACTACGATTGAGACTGCGATAGTGAAAATTTTTCTTTAGCAATAGCTTAACACTGTTTTGGCAAACGGCCACTTCGAGATGTTCTTTTTTGTTTGCTATTTTTTTGTCTGCTATTTTGAGTGCTATTTTGAGAGTCATCTGCAATTTCGGCACCAAAAGCTCCAGAAATATGGTCAGGCTTGAACAAGCCTACCATATGTTTGTAAGTCGCTGTGTTTATAAGTCGCTTCTATTTCTAGCAAAGTTATTGTGTGGGGTATCCCAAAGAATTTAAAAGATCCCTGGACATGTCGCGTTACCTTCCTTCGTTACCTTCCTTCGTTACCTTCCTTCGTCAGCTTCCTTCATTACCTTCCTTCATTACCCTCCTTCATTACCCTCCTTCATTACTCGGCGTTTCGATGATATTATGATGATATTATACGAAAGACGAGATACTTTATCGCGAGGAGGAGATCGCTTATGCCCGTGCAAGTGAGAGCGGAGCTTCTGGTTACGGGGATCGTGCAGGGGGTGGGGTTTCGTCCTTTTTGTGTCAGGGTGGCGCGGGAATTGGAACTTCGCGGAACGGTGCGCAACACGTCGGAGGGAGTGGAAGTGGTTCTGGAAGGTACAAGCGACGCCGTGGACGATTACGTACACGCCCTGTGGGAGGAGCATCCCGACGCCGCGGTGGTTACCGACATTCGGATTCGGCAAAAGCCTTTGTCGCGCCCCGTTTTCACGGATTTCTCTGTCATAGAGAGCGCTCGGTCGAAGAGCGAGGGGCGTGTTCTGATCCCGGCCGACCTGGCCGTCTGCGAGGACTGTCTGACCGAGATGAGAGATCTCCAGAATAGGCGTTACCGTTATCCTTTTATCAACTGTACAAACTGCGGGCCCCGCTACACCATCATCCGGGCGCTCCCTTATGATCGTCCCCAAACGACTATGACCGCCTTTCCCATGTGCCCGGAGTGCCAGAGGGAGTATAACGACCCCACCGACCGGCGCTATCACGCCCAACCCAACGCTTGTCCCATTTGCGGTCCAAAGGTCCGTCTATGCGACCCCGCGGGACGAGTTCTTTTGAAGGAAGACGCGGCCATTGAGGGCCTGATTGTCGAGATCGCGGCAGGGAAGCTGGTGGCCCTTAAAGGGATCGGCGGTTTTCACATCGCGTGTCTACCTGAGGACGCACCCCTTCGGGAGCTGCGGCTTCGGAAACGCCGACCAGATAAACCCTTCGCTCTGATGCTTCGGGACCTAGACGCGGCGCGCAGGCTGGTGGACGTCTCTCCAGAGGCGGAGCGTTTGCTTACGGGGGTCCAACGTCCCATCGTGCTCTGTCCCGTGAAAAGCGTCGGCGCCAATATAAATAAGATTTCACCCCTCGTGGCGCCTGGTCAGAGACGGCTGGGAATCCTATTGCCCTACACACCCCTCCATCACCTGATTATGGAAAAATTCGAAGTTCTCGTCATGACCAGCGCGAACATCAGCGACGCGCCCATTGTCTCCTCCGATCAGGAGGCGTTTTCCGAGCTTTCCAATATCGTGGACGTCGTTTTGAGTCACAATCGGGAGATACACACGGCCATTGACGACTCCGTTCTCCTGCCGGAGACCGCTATCGGTCCGCGAGCGATCTTTCTGCGCCGGGCGCGGGGGTACGTGCCTAACCCGATAACCCTGCCCCTGGACGCGCCAAACATCTTGGCGGCCGGCGCTCAGTTGAAATCCACCTATACATTGACACGGGGAAGGACTCTCTTTCCGGGCCAATATTTGGGTGACCTGGATCGGTTGGAAACGGCAACCTACTATAAAAACTCCCTGGAACACTTCTCCAGGCTCTACGACATCGCGCCAGAAATCCTGGCCTTTGACAAGCACCCTGGCTACGCGGCGACAGAACTGGCAAAGGATTTCGTCGAGGCGCAAGGCGGTTCCGGATCCGTTCTCCTTTGTCCTGTTCAACATCACCATGCTCATCTGGCCTCGGTGCTGCTCGACAATGCCTATTTCGAGCCCGTCATCGGGGTTCTGTTCGACGGAACAGGCTATGGCGACGACGGCACGCTCTGGGGCGGAGAATTTCTGGTGGGGGACGTCCACGGTTTCACCCGCATGGGGTCCCTCCGTCCCTCTCGGTTGCCGGGGGGAGAAAAGGCCATTCATGAGCCCTGGCGTTATGCCCTGGCTCTTCTATGGGACGCCTTGGGAGCGGAAAAAACAAAGGAGATCGTCGTAACCCAAAAACTTTGGCCGGAATTTCAGACGTTGATCGACCCCGTTCTAGCCCTTGTCGGAACGCCTGGGGCCGCGCCCGTTACGACATCCTGCGGCAGGCTTTTCGACGGGTTTTCCGCGCTTTTGGGCCTCTGCTCGGCGGTGACCTATGACGGACAAGCGGCGATGGCCCTGGAAAACGCCGCGGAAGACGAGAAGAAAGACGAGAAGAAAGAAGAAAACTTGGAGTTCGTCCTGGAGGACGAAGGTAGCGTACTTGTTCAAGCTCAGGGAGGCGGAGCTCGTTCGGCCAAAAACCACCGCGCTGATCCCTCTGAAATTCCCAATGGAAACCCTTGCCAGACGAAGATCCAGACGAAAATCGAGTGGGAGGGGTTTGAACGGTTACAAAGCGGCTTCATCCAGTTGGATTGGCGTGACGCGGTGCGGTCGGTCGTGGCGCGGAAAAAAGAAGGACGAGAAAACAGTTGGGCTTTCTCCTTTCACCGAGAGTTGGCGCGCGCCGTTTCAAAGACCTGTGTTCTCCTACGAGAGAAAACGGGAATCGACCAAGTAGCGCTCTCGGGCGGCGTCTGGCAGAACCGGACACTGCTCCGCTTAACCTGCGAAGAACTTCAGAGTCGCGGACTCGTCCCGCTAATCCACAAAAATATTTCTCCCAATGACGAGGGGGTTTCCGTAGGACAGGCACTCATAGCGGCCTATCGGTTTCAGAAGTCTTAAGTAGTGCTAATATTTTTTAGTAGTAATGTCTTTAAAGTTTTGATTTTGTCTCCTCAATATTCGTATACGTTAAGCCTACCATTCGGAAGGTGGGGTGCCTATACTGGATATGAGCTGAAACAATTCTAAAGAAAGAACCTCAATCTCTCCAAAATTTAAAGTTGTCTAAAGTCGAGACACTAGACTAAAGCACAGAAAGATGGTATCATCTGAATCAGTAAAATTATGGAGTAAGGGTGGGGCAAATGTCATGTTTTTTACGGATGTTTTTTTATCCAATATATCGTACAATAAGCCAGAAGCCAGAAGCCAGAAGCCAGAAGCCAGAAGCCAGAAGCCAGAAGCCAGAATAATAATATAGTATCGTTTAAATTTTCTTTTTGCCTGTGGCAAAGAGATATTTTTATCTTTTCCACCCACTGTCTCAGATTAAACATAGCCCACATAATGCAAAAAACATGGAAATGGTATTTTAAACGTTCACGCTTAATGGAGCAGATCCCGTTGGTGAAGGAACTAATCGATCAATACGATCAATACGATTTGTGGGATCAGGGTCAATTGGTGTGCGTTGTCGCAGGAATCAGGAATATGTGTTCTTATGAAATGTGATTTTAGTAATGATTCATGCCTATAACCAAGGGCGTAGGGAGAATCCGCTATGGAATCTGAAATCGCTTTAAGGGATATCATCAATATTCTTGCCAAAAGAAAACGCTCAATTATGCTTTTTGGCATGGTTTTTGGAGCTATCGCGTTATTTTACGCGTTATTGACGCCTCCAATTTACAAGGCTAGTACTAGCGTTCTATTGCCAACTTCGAAAAATAACGCCGCGCTTGAGATATTTTCCTCGGGAATGGAAGGGCTGCGTGGTCTTGGCGGCGTAAGTAAAGGTCAGCTTGTAGTAGGTATTTTGCGTAACCAGACAATTATCGATAAGATTATTGACCAATTTGATTTGATGAATGTCTACGAAGAAAAATATCGCGTGAAAATGCGCGAGGTTGTCATATCTCGTATATTAGAAGCCGCAGTAGACGCGGAAAGCGGTATTATTACAGTGTCAGTTTTGGATGAAGATCCCGAAAAAGCCACGCGCATGGCCAACTCATTTATCGAAGAACTCCAAAATGAGATGCGATCTTTAGCTATCGACGAAGCCGCTCAAAGGCGGATGTTTTTTGAGGAGCAAGCCCGTCAAGCTTATGAACTTTTGAGCAACGCCGAAGACGAGCTACAAAAATATCAGGAAACAAGCGGATTGGTGGCTATGGAGCCGCAAATGGAGGTCTTGCTGTCTTCTATTGCGTCTATGCGCGCTCAAATCGCGGCTAAAGAAGTGGAGATATCATCACTGCGTACTTACGCTAAGAGTAGCAACCCTCAATTAAAACGAACAGGATCGGAGCTTGCCGCGTTGAAAAATGAACTGACCAAACTTGAAGAACAGGAACAGGAAAAAAATTCCAAGGGAAGTACGGTTCCAACAAATTCTCTGCGCGAAGCTCCGCAAAAGGGACTGGAATATCAACGAAAATTACGAGATGTGAAATATGCGATGTCGATGTATGAGCTTATAATGAAACAACTGGAAAGCGCGAAAATGGACGAATCTAGCGATTTACTGTTCGTTCAAGTTCTTAATTTCGCCGTACCCCCTGATTACAAATTCAAACCCAAAAGAGCTTTTATCGTTATCCAAGGAATCGTGTCAGGCCTTTCTTTAGGAATGTTGTGGGCTTTAGGGAAAATTTATAGTGCAAACGTCAAGCGCTATGTCAACCCTACGTAAAAGTTTACAGAAGGTCATAATAAAAACTCTAATGGAAAATGTGGTTTTTCTGGATATGCGCAAGTTTTTTGGGAGAGGATTAATAATATGAAGATGCTAGCGCAGCGATATTCGTCTCCAAATCAATGCTTTAGAGGTGTGTTTTGAACAAGCGAAAGATACTGTTTATTACAACGCGGCTCTTTGATCCTCCCGATAGTGGCCGGAAGGTTTCTTTGTATCATTATTGCAGAGGACTACACGATGTCTATGATTACGAGATTTATCAGTACAGCTTTTTAGAATCGGGGCAAAAAAAAGCAGACGCCGAAAAACGTCCTTCATTTATCGAAGAGATCGTAACGGCGAGCGGTGTCAATTTTATTGGGAAATTGAAAAATTTTATTGCTCTGTCGTTGTTCGGCAAAAAGTTTCCATTTCAATGTTCTTTATACTATAGTCAAGAAAATGCAAAACGTATCGTGGAATATATCGAAAAAGTAAAACCCGATGTCATCATTGTTGATATGATCAGGCTCGCGCAATACATATACGCATTTGAAAATTATAATGCGCTGAAAATATTTGATTGCGATGATCTACTCTCGAAAAGATATGAGCGTCAAATTCAAAATACGTCAAATCAGGCGCATTTTGCAGGGATGTATAGTAACGCTATGTTGTCCAGCATCAAAAATTTTATGAATCTTCCATTTGTCAGGAACGCGATACTGAGAGCCGAGATTAAGCGGCTAAAGATTTGGGAGCGTAAGTTTGCCGAGGTTTATGACAAAACAATTCTTGTTTCCGACACCGAAACGGAATACTTGAACGAGGTGTTGGGCGAACAAAAAGTTCACGCTATACCGACAGGTGTGGATGTGGAATTGTTTTCTCGCTTAACGGTAGCCAACAGAGACTGCGAAATGCTTTCTTTCGTTGGAAATTTCAATGTCGCCGCTAACATAGATAGCCTTGATATGATACTCAATAAAATATTTCCGCTAATCAAACATAAGGTTACATTAAAGGTCATAGGCCATTGCCCAAAGAATATTGCCGAGAAATATTCCGGCAATGTAAACGTAAAATTCACGGGGTTTGTAGACGACTTGCAGAGCGAGGTAACGAGTACAACAGTTTTTCTCTCCCCCATTGCTTATGGAAGCGGTATCAAAACGAAAATTCTCGAAGCGATGGCAATGAAGATGCCGGTCGTTACAAACAGCATCGGCGCTGAAAGTATATCTGCCGAAAACGGCAAATACTTTTTCGCTTATGACGATTATGCTGAGATTGCAAGGTGTGTTGACGATTTGTTGGACAACCCTGAAAACGCAATTGACGTAACCGAAAACGGATGTCGACTGGTTGCAGAGAAATACAACTGGCAATCGATTTGGGAAAATTTCAAGAAAATGGAATTATAGATAAATATGATTATCACGAAAACCCCGTTTCGTATGTCGTTTTTCGGAGGTGGAACGGATATGCAGGAGTTTTTCAGTCGGCATAACGGTGCGGTCATATCGACCACCTTTGATAAATACTGCTACGTAACGGTCAGGCATTTGCCGCCATTCTTCGATTACGCCTCTGAGCTTGTTTACTCGCATATAGAGCGCGTTTCAACGCAATCGGATATTGAGCATCCAGCGATTCGCGAGGCGATGAAACTACTTGATATGCACGATATTCGGCTGACATATGAGGCTGATTTGCCGGCGCGCACCGGGCTTGGAACAAGCAGTTCGTTCGCATTGGGAATGTTGAACGCGTTTCATACTTTGAAAGGGCAATATATTGACAAGCGGAAACTTGCCGATGAGGCGATTTATTTGGAGCGCACTTTATGCAAGGAAACTGGAGGTTGGCAGGACCAAATTGCGGCGGCGTTTGGCGGATTGAATCGCATAGAGTTTTCGAACGGCGGATACAGCGTGACGCCGATTATCATAAGCAAAGAGCGAAAGCAGTTGCTCAACGATAATCTACTGTTGTTCTTTACCGGGTTCGCGAGGTGCTCATCGGATATTCAAAGGACTGTTGTCTCGAAGATTAGCGACAATACAGATAATCTCTTGGCTGCATACGAACTCGTAAACGAGGCAGAGCACGTGCTGCAAGATCATAAAAGAGATTTGGACGAATTTGGCGGATTGCTTGACAAAGCGTGGCAGTTAAAGCGCCAGCAGAGCGACAATATTTCTACGAGCCATATTGACACGTTGTATAAGACCGCGGTATCGGCAGGCGCGTTAGGCGGCAAGTTGCTCGGTGCGGGTGGTGGCGGATTTTTGCTGTTTTATGTAGTGAACGGCAAACGTCAGAATGTGCTCAATGCGCTTGGTAATTTGATGAATGTACCGTTTCGATTCGAAAACACGGGAACGCAGGTGCTGTATTATGCGCCGGAGGAATATACCTTTTGAACGAGCTATTTGCGCGTTATCCTGTATTGTCGGTTTGCAAAAGCGAAATTGCTAAAGCGATCGCAATATTGAAAACGGCGTTTCGCAGCGGGAATAAACTCTTGGTTGCGGGAAACGGCGGCAGTGCGGCCGATGCTCTGCATATAGTCGGCGAGTTGATGAAAGGGTTCATAATGCCACGTAAGTTCACAGGGGCACAAAAAGCGAGATTCGCGCGATTGCCCGATTCCGAATACTTGGTCTCCAATTTGCAATCGGCGTTACCGGCAATATCGCTTATCAATGAGTCCGCGTTATCTACCGCGTTTGCTAACGACAATGCATCGGATCTGGTGTTTGCGCAACAAGTGTACGGGTTAGGCAATGGGGGTGATGTGTTTTGGGGAATCAGCACATCTGGTAATTCGAAAAATATCATCTTTGCAGCACAAACAGCGGCGGCAAAAGGCATGAAATTAATCGGCTTAACCGGTGAATCCGGCGGCAGCTTAAAATCTTTGTGTGATGTGTGTATTCAGGTACCTGAGAAGAAGACTTACAAAATTCAAGAGTTGCATCTGCCGGTGTACCATGCGATTTGCCTTGAGCTTGAGAAGGAGTTTTTCGATTGACGGCGATTGTGTTAGCAGGTGGGTTCGGAACGCGACTTCGGCACATTGTTCCCGATTTGCCCAAACCAATAGCGCCGGTTGCTGGGAAGCCGTTCCTGAGTTTCGTCCTCGACTGGTTATCGCGTAATGGCGTGACGCACACAATACTTGCGACCGGGTATTTGGCGGATAAGATCTCCGATTATTTCGGCGGCAGCTATTCCAATATGCGACTGTCGTACTCCGTCGAAACAACTCCGCTGCTTACTGGCGGAGCGGTCAAGAAAGCGTTGGGATTGTGCGATGACGACTCGGTGTTTGTGATAAACGGCGATACATATTTCGATGTGCCGTTGCCTGAAATGAAACGCCAGTTTGAGCTAACGAACGCGGACGCGATGCTTGCAGTCAAGGAAATGCGCGACTTTAAACGATACGGTACGCTGACGATCGACAATTGGCGTATCACTGAGTTTCGCGAAAAGGGACCTTGCGAGCGCGGTTTCATCAACGGTGGTGTTTGCATTTTGAAGCGTAGGCTGTTTGATGGGTTTCCCGCGGCGTTTTCTCTTGAGACTGATTTGTTCCTCAAGCACACGTATGACTTGGAACTTCGCGCCTATCCGTGCGAGGGGTACTTTATCGATATCGGCGTTCAGGAAGATTATGAACGGGCGCAAGCCGAATTTGCAACGGAGGTTTTGTTGTGAATATTTTATGGAGAATTGCAAACAAGCTGTATAAATTAGGCTTTGCCGGGGGGGGGCATTTCTTCAAGTTGATTCAATGTGTACTGTACGCAAATTCTGTATCTGCCAAATGTACTATTGGTGCAGGTACGATATTTTATCATCGCGGACTAGGATGCGTCGTTCATGGTTCAGTAGTCATTGGTAATAATTGTACCGTATTTCAAAATGTGACCATGGGCAGTAAATGGTCGAATGGGATTTGCAAGGGCGGGGCGCCTATTATCGGAAATAATGTGCTGATTGGCGCCGGCGCGGTTATACTGGGGAATATACGAGTTGGGAATAATGTAATAATTGGCGCAAACGCGGTGATATTACAAGACATTCCCGATGATTCAATAGCTATTGGTGTACCCGCAAAGATTAAAAAGCGTGGATTATGAGCAATGGCTAAAAATAAAGCGGCATTTTTCGATCGAGATGGAACAATTAACGTGGATACCGTGCATACGTATAAGACGGAGGAACTGCGATTTATCGTTGGCGTTCCGGAACTGATACGCAGATACAACGATAAGGGTTTTCTCGTTATTGTGATAACAAATCAGTCGGGTATTGCGCGCGGATTGTTTACAGAGACTGATATGCGCAAATTTCACGAGTATATGAATTGGAGATTGAATAACGAGTATGGCGCACACATCGACGCTTTTTATTTCTGTCCGCATCATCCAGATTTCACCGGAGATTGCGAATGTCGTAAACCAAAACCCGGTTTGATACAGCAAGCGATTCGGGATTTCAATATCTGTGTCGAGCAAAGCGTTATGTTTGGAGATAGTGACAGTGATGTAAAAGCCGCGACGGCAACGGGAGTACGTGCTGTTTTAATCAATAGTTTGCACGTCGGAGGCGTAGATGAAAAAACACTTAACTAGCATACTCGGTGGCTTTTTATACGTATTCATCAACTATTTTGTCGCGTACATCCCTATCTGGTTCATTCGCAAAATGTTTTATAGAATGCTCGGTATGAAGATTGGGAAGCATTCGCGAATTATGATGGGCACAACGGTGACGATTCCGTGGAATATTAAAATCGGCGAGAATACTTACATAAACGAGTTTTCGTACATAGATGGGCGGGGAGGGGTATATATTGGCAATAATTGTACACTCGCTCTGTACTCGATGGTTATAACCGCTGCGCACAGTACAACCGCTCCGGATTTCGCGCTCGTTCGGGAACCGGTGGTAATAAACGACAATGTCTGGATATCGGCACGAGCAATTGTGCTAAATGGTTGTATTCTGGGAAAAGGTTGCATACTTGCAGCAAACAGCACAGTTAAACCGCATACAGTGTTAAAAGAAAACACCATCTACTCAGGCGTTCCGGCGAAAGAAGTGAAAACGATAGAACGTCCCGATATTACACCGGCTGTTTGGAAGCCGTGGTTTAGATGAGGAGAATATGAGGAAATTAGCGATAAACGGAAAGTTTTTATTTCGTAGGCATACAGGTGTAGAGCGATATTGTCTTGAAATTGTAAAATCGCTTGACACATTTGTGAAACCTGGAGCGGCGGAGTTAATTATTCCGAAAGGAATGAAGCACGACTTAATTCTAGAAAATATAGAAATAGTAGAATATGGCAAATCGCGAAGTTTGGTATTTTGGGAGCACATTATCTTTGGAATGTATTTAGTCGCGCATAATCGTTTAGGTCTTTCACTTGGGAATACTATGCCACTTTTTTCTCGCAATTGCATTGTGGCACTCCATGATGTAAACAGCAAAGTAAACCCGCAATTTTTCCCTATAATAACGCGGATTTGGACACAACTGAAATCTTGGTACGCGTGCAAATCTGCAAAGTATTTGATCACAGTGTCGCAGTTTTCCAAGATGGAAATAATGCGAAACTACGACGTAAAAGCGGAACGTGTCAGCGTCATTTACTCCGCGTGGCAGCATTATCAACAAATAGGTACTGATCTGGTCATTCTTGATAAACTGAACTTGACCGCAGGTGCATATTTTCTCACAGTTGGGTCAGTTTCTAGAAATAAGAACTTCTTATGGGTTGAAATGGTCGCTAAAAATAACCCTGATAAGTTGTTCGTTATTGCCGGCAGGCGTGATAAGCGTTTTGGCAGTGAGCAGTTTACATCCGCAAACTTGCTTTACGTCGGTTTTTTGACGGATTCCGAGATTAAAGCTCTTATGGCAAATTGTAAAGCGTTTTTGTTTCCGTCACTTTACGAGGGGTTTGGGCTTCCACCTCTGGAGGCTCTGTCTGTTGGCGCAAACGTAATCTGCTCCAACGCTTCTTGTTTGCCCGAAATCTATGCTGATTCAGTTCGTTATATCGACCCTAATCGCTATGACTACGATTTAGACGAAGTGTTAAACAGTGTCGTCTCCGCACCTAACGATACGTTAGAGAAATATTCTTTTGAGAAATCGGCAAAAGCAGTTTATGAACTGGTAAAGCAGATGAAGGGATAGTTGATATGCCACAACAGGAAGCACACGACATTGGCATAATACAACAGAGTATCTTACCTATGACACGTATAAGCATGTCATACGCGACATTTTGGTTAGGATGCTTTTTGTTGCCGTATGACGCCTTTAGATGGGCTATGCCGTCTGTCTACAGGCCGGTATGCATCTATTCCTTTGCAATGTCCATATTACTGGCGGTTCTAGAACAGAAAAAACTTAACGTCAACAAAGGAATTGTCTACTTGTTTCTTTTTTCAGAATTTGCGCTATTGAGTTCTCCAATTATATCCAAGATATACGGTTATCCAGACGATTCGTCGTACATTGAGCTATTTACAACATTGTCATGTATGTTAGTCACGTTCATCGCGCTTCACATAAATTTTGCTCAAATAGCGAAAAGAAACTCGGCGCAGAGCTACTGCGATATTATAATGCGAATTATCGGGGTAGCGTACTCTTTACCGATAATTATCGCCATAATTGACGCTTTATCAATTTATAAACTGTTACCAATGACAGTACATGCCATTATTCAGCAAGTGTTCGGTGGTTGGCAGTTAGGACGCCCAGTTGGTACAACGGCAGAGGCGTCATGGTTAGCGAGTCACATGCTCTTTGCGTTTTGTTGCTATTTGTACCTTGCGATGCGTCATAATGGAAAATATCGAGTACGATGTATCGCTTCGGCAGCATTGTTTTTGCTCACGCAATCACTGCAGGGGGTAGGGTTATTTGCGATAGGTTGCCTGATATTTGTCTTTTTATATGCGCGAACAATCAAAAATGGCGCAAAAGTAATAAGAGCTATAATAAAAGTTCTTGTTTTGGTGGCCTTTGTTTGTTACATTTTTTACAAGTTGCTCATGCTGAATCCGGAGACTTATTTTGCTAGCAGAGTACTCAACTTTAGTAATCTAAATCGACTGCTCAGCAACGAGGGGTCTTCTTTTGTTCGGATTATCGGTGCTTTAATAAATGTACCGATATTTGCGGAAAACCAACTATTTGGCATCGGTGGTTTTGGGCATTATTACCTTGTGGAGGATTATATCAGGAAATACTTTCCTACGGCAATTAGATTTGCAAGCATGACCCGAAACTCCTCAATTACACTTTATTTAAGAATACTGGCCGAGCACGGTTTATTAGGTGGACTGTTATACTACAATTTCTTTTTTTACTGCTTGAAACGAACACGGCATATTGTCCAATTCAAATATTCCGCACTTGTTCTCTTCTGGATTTCTATTAGTTTAGCGTTAAATTTCCAGTTTGCTTCCTATGCCTATACATTACCCTTAGTAGCGTTAGCTTTTGTTATGGATATTCCGCAGATGACGGAAAATGTGTAGCGATGGAACGCGAATGAGACAGATTTTGGCATAAAGAACGGTAAAACGGGATGGTTGTTGGTACTGGCAACGGAACAAGCGATATTGATATCCCCAATGGAAACATTACCTGTGCTGGGCGCATTGAGTGAGGGATTTCAAGGCGATGAGCAAGAGCGGAGCCACTGGAGAAGCGATAAGAATTATTGCATTATATATAGTGGATTCTTGCAGATGATACGGAGGTAAACGATTTGAAAATCAAAAAATATGTGTACGACGGCTTCTTTCTCAGTAAAAAGGTAACGGGGGCTGAACGTTATGCCACTGAAATATTAAGGCACATAGATGAGTTGTTGACAGACGGGAAAATAAAGATTATCCTTTTTACGAATACCGATCCAGACTTTCCTTTAATGAACATAGAAATTGTAAAATGCCGTTATATAGCGAAGAAAAGGTTTAAGTTGGCATGCCAGTTTTATGCGATAAAGAATCGCGCCTCCATCATAAGCTTAGTGCCTGAAGTATATCCACTTCAATGCACAGTCATCGTGGCGGTTCACGATATTCATGACATCGTGACACATTTTGACAATTTGCGCAATTCGTTTTATGTAAAACTTAAGCGATGGGTGAAATTGTTTCTTCTATGCAAAATATCGAAACACGTAATTGTCGTCAGCGAAACAGAGAAACAGAATGTGATTAAGCACTACAAACTACCGCCGGACAAGGTTACCGTCATGTATTCGGCATGGAACCACGTTTTAGAGATAAAAGACGATGAGTGCGTTTTCGATAGGCACCCATTCCTTAAACGCGGCGAATATTTTCTTGCTACATCAACACTGGCTAAATCAAAGAATTTTGCATGGATAATAGAAGCCGCAAAACACAACCCACAAAGCCAATTTATTATTACCGGCTGGACTGACTCGTTCAAATTCTTCGGGATAAAGTCGTTTGATAACGGTGGCCTTAACAACGTGAACCATTTGGGGTACGTCAGCGATGGGGAGCTTGTGTCGCTTATGAAGCATTGCCGCGCGTTTTTGTTTCCAAGCCTTTATGAGGGATTCGGCTTGCCGCCGCTCGAGGCGTTGGGCTTGGGGGCAAAGGACGTGGTCGTTTCTAACGCGACGTGTCTACCGGAAATATACGGTGGCAACCCACCCTCCGTACATTTTATTGACCCTAAAGATTTTAACGTGGATTTGGAAAAGCTACTGGCGGAACCCGTTGCGCCGCCGGAAAACCTGCTTAGTAAATACGACTGGGATAAATCAGCAAAAAAGCTATATGAGCTACTGGAGAGATTGTAACACAGTTCTGGCAAGCAATCAAAAAACGCACAGACTATCTAGGCCAAAATCGCAGACGCAGAACTCTATCTGGTCTGCTTAAGTTTCTAAAGCGTATCATCAAGCAGCTGCTCTCGGCGATAGTACAAAAAGCGACTGCAGAAATTGCGGCGAACAAGGTACGGATACAAGCATTGTCTCAGACGGATATCGACTTGGTTATCTTATTTCGCAGACAATAAAATCAAACTCTCGTATGCCGCAAGTATTGAAGGTTGGAATAATAAGGTTGGAATAATGTGGAAACTTTTCGCAGCAATGACGTGAATTTCTTCAAAAAAGACTTTATACATCATCTGGGAGGTATATCAATGAACTCGCAAATTAAGCGTTTGTTGTACAATTTGCTGCCGCCTAAACTCATTTTATGGAACTGGGAGTATCGGCGACAACGCTACTTAACTGAAGAACGTCTCACTATGGTCCCTTGCAAAACCGCATCTCTGTCCCTCGGCTACGACACTCGGCATGGCCTCAATTATGCCTTTTATTCTGATGGCGAATTCGCCGGGACGCGGCTGTATTACCCAAATACCGACATATCCAAGCTCAATAAGTATGAGCGGTACATAATAGAGACAGGAGCGGATTTCCGCATTAAGGCTCAGGAAATGGACATAAACAGTCCTCATCGGTATGTGACAGCAGAAAATCCGATTATCGGCACTATATACCCCCCCCCCCAGCAACACCCAACTGCTCAACCAACACCATTCTTCGTCTCTGAGGGGGAAATTGTCGCCGATGTGGGCTGCGAAGCCGCCAACTTTGCCTTATCGGTCGCGGGCGTCGCTAAGACGCTTTATCTTTTCGAAGGCGACTCAAAATGGACAAGTTGTCTCAAGGCTACTTTTGAACCGTATTCTGACAAGACTAACGTCATTAGCAAGTATATTTCTGATGTTTCAAGCGATAGTACGATCACGCTTGACGACTACTTCCAAAATAAAGAGGTTAACTTTATCAAAATGGATGTCGAGGGATTCGAGCGGAGGTGTCTTGCGGGTGCGAAGAAATTGCTGAAGCGCGACAATGTTCGTTGGAGCGTTTGCGTTTATCATCGCTTAGACGATGCGGAAGTTATCGGCAAGATTTTCGCTGACGCCGGATACGAAACGGAATTCACGCCAGGGTGGATGTTACGGCGGCCGCAGTGTGAGGTTGTAGACGGTGAACCTCACATATTGAGAAGTCAACGCCCGACGCCTCGCAGAGTCGTTATTAGAGCATGGAAATAATTTGTAACGTTGTTCTGGCAATCAAATAAAGAGAGGGTTGTCCAGATAATGATTTTTTCAAAGAAAAACCTTGCAGCACAATGATTTCCAAGAATGATGGTACATGCAATGAAAATCAAGGTGATACATGGGTTTGTTACGAGATGATCATTATTTGGGCAACACTCTCCAAATAAATATATGGGTGGATGGTGTTTATGAATAAAATACATTTTGTATCGGCTTTCGACAGACGAAATACGGGTGATTGGGTCACTTCACCGCTGAACTATTATTACGGCTTTTTCAAACAATATAGCGTGATAGCGCATGATATCTTAACAGTGCATTGGGCGGAAATATATAAGGACGACATCGTGATAATCGGCGGCGGCGGTATGTTAGACCTATGCGACGAATGGAACATGGCGATAAATAAACTGACCGAGGTTTGCGAAAATGTCGTGGTATGGAGTGCGGGATTTAACAGACACTATAATGAGAAGCTATCTATTTCGCTCAAAACAGAACGCTTCAAACTATGTGGTGTCCGCGATTTCAATTTGCCAGGATTTGAATGGCTGCCCTGCGTTACATGTAAGCTGCCAGAATTAGATAAAAAGCTGGCTACCAAAAGATATATCGGTGTTATCAGTCATCACGGAAACCTACTGCCCGGCTTTACGCAATATGAAAGAATAACGAACGGGCAGAACATCTATGCGATCATAGATTTTATATCATCGTCTGATATTATTGTATCAAACAGTTATCACGCATTATATTTTACAATGCTCATGCAGAAAAAAGCGGTTTGCTCAAACAAATTTTCGACAAAATTTGAGAATTTTAAATATAAGCCCGCATATTATTCAGGAGATATCGAAGCTGATGCTGAAAAAGCGCAGGTTTATGACCGTGAGGAGGCAAGAAAACTGAACGACAAATTCTTCGAGAGTGTAAAAGCCTTTGTCGAAGCCAAAATCCAGGAGCCCGACAACAGCTATACGCAAATCTATATGTTGAAGCGTCAATCAGTTAATCAGTCAAAAGATTGCTTACTTAAAAGATTGCTTATCTGGCTGCAACGAATGATAATCAAAAAGGTCAAGTCATTAGTCACTCTAAGACAGGGTAAAAGGTAGTTATAGTGACACTTTACGAAAATAATAACCACAACGTGGGTATTTTAATGAACTGGTATGCCGGACAAGGCTAGGTTCGTTGCTTTCGCTGACGGGATTGCTTGATAGATGTTTTGACATTGAGCAATTCCCTGACGACGATGTTATTACAAACTCGATTGATTATACCGCTGTTGAGAGCATTCTGTCTGAACAGCGCATTTATTCAATGAGATTTCTCAGAGATGGGCTTTTAGGAGGGTGTGCTCTATGAGCGTAATTAATTCGTTATTTAACGCAAAGCGAAAAACTATGGGGTTTGTGTGGAATTGTTTTCCGAGGTTGCATATTTGGCGTGCTCGTTTGAATGGTTCGGTTATTTTGAAGGAGCATATGCAGATAAGGCTATTTGTGCATTTGGCAAATGTCACAATCGGTAAGTATTCCAGTGTAAATATCTTTACGCGGATCTTCGATACGGATATCGGAAGCTTCAGTGGAATAGGGTCAAACTGTATCATCAACCCCGGTCAGCACCGTTACAGATATATTTCAAATAGGATGGGCGCAATGCGTAATTTGCTCTACAATACCACTATTGACTACAACGACATCAATCGTACCACTATCGGCAACGACGTGTGGCTTGGAGCGAATGTAATAATCCCCCGAGGGGGAATCAATATTGGTAATGGAGCGGTTGTTGCGGCTGGCGCGGTTGTTACAAAGGATGTGCCACCTTACGCTGTTGTAGGTGGCGTCCCTGCTAAAATTATTAAATATCGGTTTACCGATGAGCAGATAGACTTTCTTCAACAGCTGAAATGGTGGGAATGGAGTGACGAGAAAATCAAGCAACACGCCGATCTGTTCCTTTCCCTTGAAAAGTGGTGGGATTATGCAAAGGCACATAAAGAAACATTATTGAACCTTAAAGAGTAATTCGGCTTAGAGTATAACTACATTGACACACTCCCACGACTTTAGTCGTGGGAGTGTAAGATCGACAAAGACAGCCCTGTTCCATTCGAGAAAATCTCCTCAATTTTGAGGAGTCGTCAGTACCCATCAAATTGGCGGATGTTCACTCAATCCAAAACTTAGGTATATACCCATACTCTTTCAGCTTTACCCAGCCTAGGGTGGGTATCTTGATTCGATGCCGTTGCGCTTCCGTGTCCTTTTCATTGTTACGAGGAACGTAAAAGCAGGTGTCGCTATCATGTTTCCTCTTAAATTTTGGTAATCCCTTCTTCATCTTGAAATACTGTTTATAAGCTAAGTCAACATTGATAATAGTCTGCTTTACAGCTTTTGAGGATACTTCTCGAATCTATGAGTTTTCAGGATGAAGTTCGCTATAATCATTGTTCAGCCACTTAGAAAAGGTATAAGCGTTAAGATATTGCTTACCCTCTTTATAGCTTTATAGCTTTGCTGATTCGTGGCTATAAATAGGTTATACACGAAACGACAAACACCGATAGTCCGGTGTATCTTCTCAATTTACTCAGACACTAGCTGTTCAGGCACTGGATCTATTTCTGTCTTGTAAGCTAGAACCATGTTCCAGCGCCTCCTTCAAAGATTTTTTGTAGTTTCGTAACCCATATAATCTTGAACTAAAACAATGAACTATCGTCATGAAATCCTGGATCATTTCTTGCTCTGGACTCAATTCCTTGCTCTCCAAAATTTTTAGCTCACAAAAATGATCTTTAATAAAGTGCTCAAACCACTCGAAACCAAAACGTACTGGCCTATCCTTGTGAGCGATAATCAGCAGGCGGATTTGCTGTTTTTCTACGTCTTCCATCACTTGAAGAAATTTTGGACGCTTAAAAATTAGTCCATCACCAACTTCGCAAATAAACTCAACATCTCGTAGCCTTAATTCGCTGCAATATTATTCAATAACTGTTTGCTGGTTTCTTAAGTCGGGCTTCTGAGCTTGGCTAGAAACCCGGCAACACGCAACGTTTCTGACATGAGAATCTTCCGACTTCAAGCACAGAAAATCTTTTTATTGGTTCTCGGTATAAATCCTCCGATTTGTTTTACTTTGTGAAGTGGGTTTTAATTTATCCTCCCTGTCCCACTTCCCTGTCCCACTTCTGTAGAGTTTTTACTTTGACGCTAAGAAATTCTGCTGCTTGCCTCGAACTATATATCTTATTCATAACATTATCTTGCATCTTATATCCTAATTAGTAAAGCTAGAAGCGATCTCCTTTAAGTTTTCGTCGCTCTCGACGCGGTAACAACATTTGCAGCAGCTTATGACCAGGCACGGCGTCACCCTGTTGCTTTTCTTTCGCCGCCTGAGCTTGAATTTTTACTAAAGCGTTTTCGTATCCGGCAATTTCATCCACTCTCCGAATATTTCATTGTATGAGTTGGGGTAAAATACAATGTAACCACTTGCGGGATAGAATGTCAGCTCGCCAATATAAATTCTATCAAGAATATTGTATAAATCCACACGCAAAAATGACATACCCTGGGACAGGATTTCGGCGATTTTTATCATCTCGCTCAAAACTTCGGGTCGGGGAATGATATGATTCGGGTCATTGGGGTATCCCATCTGTAACGGAATAAAATTCCAGTCCGATGTGTAGAAATTATGCTTATGCTCAATCAATCTATCAAAATCAACCTCTATGGCGCGAATCTGTCCATCGAAGCAGAAAAATTTATAATCATTGATGTTATAACCCAAGTATTCTTCAGCGAAAACACAAGGCTTTATCTCTCTGTATACATACTCCCTCCCCCATGTGTAATAATTCTTCGCCAAACTTTTTGTGAGCTTCTTTCTGGCGGCTTTGGCGTCGAATTTCGATTTATCGGGAACAAGTACGACTGTTCCGCTGTCGTGATTGGTCTTGAGTACAAAAGAATCGGGCAAATTCGAAAAATCAATTGCGTCGAAACAGTCCCATTTACCGTACACCGCAGGTAAAAAACTGTCGGGATATTCGTAACCTCTCTCACTCAATTCGCGACAAATCCACTTCCTCGCGGCGTATTTGTCTGCCATTTGCGTATATTCGGGCTTACGGTTGTACAGCTTCAGCCATTGAATTTTCGCGTTGAAAGTTTTTGGATGTTTCAGATCAAGTTTTTTCCCCATTGCTAATTTGTAAAACAGCCGCAAATATAGATCATCTGGAAGCCATGGGAGATAGCTCAAAATTTTTAAGAAAATTTTTCTGGGGTTTTTAATGGCTTTAAGAAGCAACTTCCTCATTTTACTTTTGCCTCACTCCTTGTCAAAACGTAATGTTTGCTCAAACCTCTAACTGAGCTTGGCGCATGGGTTTTGGATAGATGCCGAAAATACTCCACGACAATATAAATGCGCATAACCACTTGAGCATATAGATTAAGCATATAAATTAAGCATACAGAGAAAAGCCTTAACCTGAACTTCCTCTATCGTCTGTGAATTTCCCCAATCGCGACTATCAAAAGGTGTACTTTTTGATAAAATCCCAGAATTGAAATTTGGGCTCAAAATTTTGGAATAATTATGGTATAATACTTAGAAAAAATTTAGCTATTTTGCTGTTGCGAGCCAGTGATAGGGTGACTAGCAAAAAGTACACATTTTGATAGCCGCTTTTTAGTTTTCCGACAGCCGGAGTTTCCTCAAGCGCCTGTAGAACGTGGCTTCTTTTCAAGTCCGTTTGTTCTAGGTTTGTTCTAGCGGAAATTTTTAGAGAACTTTTGATAGGATGACCAAAATGGACGTCACACGCTTTTGCTGCCGCTATACCTTCGCTCTGCCGTTTCCTGATGTACTCACGCTCGTTTTGTGCTACAAACGATAGAATCTGAAGCATGATATCGGTGAGGAATGTTCCAACTAAATCTTTACCAGTTTGGTTTATTTCCTGCTATACTTGTTCTAAGGACCGCTCACTCATTTCGCAAATCGCAAATGTTTGAGATTTAAGATTAGATTGAGAGCAGAAAGGAGAAATGATTGTTATGCCGATGATTCAGGTCAATTTGATAGCGGGACACTCCATGGAGGAAAAACGTAAGTTCGCGGCGAACGTAACACGAATTGCCTGCGAGGACTTGAACGTCCAACCAGAGCAGGTGTGGGTACAAATTATCGACATGCCAACCGACAGCTTTGCCGTGGCCGGCACTTTAATCGCTGATAGGGCAACAGCATTTACTTTTGACTCAAATAAGGCAGGTCTTCCTAATTAAAAACAGCGCGGTTTTCCGTAAAACATTCATGTTTAGCGGTGAATTGCCCTTATGCGCTCTCGTGGAATCCTCGCGGAAAATTCACGTCCAGACACCTGAGAGAGTCTCGAACGCTTTCGTGCGGTTTATCAGTCGTCCCGCGCCGTATGGCACGGAATGGTTCTAGTCGGGATTGCCCTTGCCGATACAGACGAGACTGCCGTCGCGCATGTTGATAGGGATCAGCAATTTTTCTCCAGCTTTTGAGGATTTATTTTATTTGATGATTTATTTTATATGAAAGAGCCGCGAACCCGATTTATGAGTCCGCAGCTCTTCGTCAATATCGATGTCGCTTTACGCCGTGATTTTAGCGTAACGCTCCGAACCCAAAATTTCCATCATATACATATATGGTGATAAAACACCACTTTTCAGCATCGAAAACACCCTGGGCGTGCTTCCCGATACCAACACGACACCCTGTTCGTTCATCGTCACTGGCTGCTGCAAGTCGCGGCTTGCCACATTCCAGAAAACGACTCTCGGCAGCGAATAATCGTTGCGGGCGAACAATTCTTTCGCGTATTCAAAGTTCGTCATTTTCGAATCCTGTGTGCAGGAGTCGAACTCCATATCGGAGATGAAGTAAAGCGTCTTCGGCAATTCGTTCTGCGGCACGCTGTTTTTCACCGCCATTTTCAACACGAGTTCGAATACCTTCTGGATGTTGGTGTTGGCCGCCTCGTTGAAACTTTCGCAATAACGCACCTTCTCCAAAATATCCGCGCCCTTGATCTCCACGAGCCGCGGCATTTCAGAGAACGTCACGAAGTGATTGCGGAACGTCCCCGTGTTCCGTTCGGCGAAATAGATGCCGAGCGACAGCGCGATAGCTGCGGGCATGGGTTTCATACGATCGTACATAGAACCCAAACCGTCCACGACAACGAGGGCGTTTTCGCCGTTCGTAAAATCCTCCTGCGCCTTCCACGTCACGTCAATAGCCGCGCGCTCTTCGTCCGACATTGCTGCCCAAAAGACGGGCGCTATGATGTCGTTATGATGTCGTATGGCGTCAGCGATCCTGTGTGGAGAACCGTTTCCCCCGCCGAAACGCGGCTCATGAAAGCTCTGTAACGTTCGCCGTCGTTGCGCAAAAACGCCTTACGATATTTGAACATCGCCTTCGAAGGCTGTTTCTCGTAAGCGAAGGTGTAGTCGCGTGTACGCAGGTTGTTTTCGATGATTTTTATATACGAGCGCAGACAGGATAGTTTTTTCAGAGAACAGCATCGTCCGTCACCCCGTACATTTGCTCCATTGTTTTCAGGTCGTCGCGAAATGTTTTTTCCGCATGTTCGTTGTTGGTGCGAAAATCGACGATACGCCCGATGAAAGTCCGAATCCACGGAAGCAGTTCGGTAGCGTCGCGTACCTCGGCGGTGAAACGGTACGTGTCCTCGTTTACCGTTTCGACTTTCCCATTGCGTTTTTCCCGCTCCAATCTCCCTAGTATGTATTCTTCTCCTTTTTCGACGCGAATATCCATTTCGATGTGATCGCGAGCATCCTTTTTCGATGTCGCGACTCCCCAAAGCGTTTTTCTAAAACTCTCGGCATTCGATTGATATTTCTCGAAATCAGGCTCGTATTCTTTCGTCGTGACATTCCGGATACTATCCAGCCGGTAAAAAGTGATCATATTGAAGCGATAATTATATGCCAAAAGATATCGCCTGGCGTTTTGTACGCTGATGTAGATTTTGAGCGGGAAAACGGTATGAACAAAAGGTTTTCCGTATCTGAGGTTGAAGGTGCGCAGTTCTACCCGCGAGTGTTCTCCGAGCGCGTCGAGCAAATCGCGCAAGACTTCACTTTCCAGCGCGTGAAGGATGTAGTGATGCTTGAACCCGAAATAGTCAGGAGAAGATTCGAATTTATCCAGTACAAAGGAGCCAATCACCCCGACCGGGTCAATTTCGGAGAAAAAAGCCACGGCGTCACGCCAGCCGTTTAAATCGACCGAATCGTCGGCACGACGGTATAACACGGTTTTCCTTGATTTCATGGAACAAAGAAGTCCGATTTTTACGTACTCCGCGAGCTTTTTTCGTATTGTCGATTCGTCGAACTCAAGGCGGGTATCGATGGCGGATAAATATTCCGCGTCGATCTTTGTCGATCTTTTCGAGTATTTCTCTCATAGATAGGCTGTTCCCGTCCGCGAGGATATCCAAAATAATAAAGTGCAACGTAACGTCATTCACCGTGAAAGTTTTCGCCTTGAAAGCGTTGTATAACGGATTGTGACGAATCAAACGACTGTCGATGGATATGAACACGCTCTTTCTTGACGCTTCGCGATGGAAAGACATATAATCACCGAGCCAGCTCTCGATACGGCGACGTTCGTTATCGTAGCTGCGCGTGCTTTGCACGTCATACTCTCCGCGATTCTTAAAACCGTAAACGAAAAAATCGCGCAAGTAGTCACGAATGCGGTCAAAATTCTTTATGAGTTCGCTATACGCCATTTTTCATTCTCCAAAATCCAGCTCCAACTCCAAAATCCAGCTCCAATTGGCGATACATCACGTTTCCTTTGTTCCAGTCCTTTGGTCCAGGCGTTGCTCACGCTCAAAAACATCAAGCAGATCCTATCAGTTTCATTGTATCCATGAGCGAACGCTAACATTTTATTTGCCGATCAGGAAAAATCGGTCTAGAGAGTATTTTAAATAGTATAAGGGAGAAAGTCTGGATAATCTTCTTACGGGAGTCCTTATCATCCGCGTGGCCAATGGCCCGGGATAATTAAATTATATTTAACTTATTATCCTGCGTCGGAAGGCTGGCGTCGGCGAATCGGTACTTGTAGAAAATCGAGAGAATGTGAGGCCAATGCTGGAAAGCGTGTACGGAGTCCGGAGGAATGGGACGCGTAGCTGGCGGTCAGCGAGAGGGGCGAGAAAAGCAGGAAAAAGAAAAAGGAGACCCCGACATTAATTCTGAACAGTAGAAACGCGCGGCCTTGCGTCGCTTTGCGTCTCTACGCGAAAGGAGATTTCCTATGTTAATTGTGGAGCCCATCAAAAGTATGGCGGAAATCGACCGGATGAAGAGAATCCTCCAAAGCCAGAGCTAAAGGAATCTGCTTCTTTTCGTCATGGGCATCAACATTCCTTAAGCAGGACTCCGCTTCCCAGCTTATCCATTACATCGGCCTAACCCCGGAGAACCATGAGTAAGTACATGGACGAGGCCATAACAAGGGCCTACCTGGATTTGAATTTATAAAAGCAGGATATCTAAAAACAGCGACGAAAGTCTACACCATGACCGAGACAGCCGTAAACTCAGATCTCAGCGGTGGTAGACTTCCTCGTTGTTTATATATGTTGCGTCTCAACTCTGAGAGACGCGTAATTTTGCCCCCACTCCATAGCTGAGAGGGCGTTCTCTCTTATCGGAAGGTGAGTTGTAGACATTATTGCCTATCATCATCTGGGTTGACCCGCCTCCGTCCAAGTTGAGGGCGTAGGTCATATCGTTTCCCTTGAGGATAGACGCCACCTCCTGGAGTGTGAAACCGGCGCTGTGCATTCCGTCCCGCCCGTCGCCCACGAAAAAGACCCACTGGCCCTGCCTCGTCAGACCGATGACGGAACGGGGATGGCGCAAATTGAGAAACGCAGCGCTGAATCCCTCGGACTCGACTTTGATTTTTCCGTCGCGGATAAGGGACGGGCCAGCTTGAATGATGTAGTCCATATTGTGCCATTGGGGGTCTCCCGCGTTGAGAATCCCCTCGACCCGCACTTTATCTCCCGGATTCAGATACTCCGCCAGAACCGCCGCGTTCGCGCCGTAGCCGGCCAAAACGTAGTGTCCAGGCTTCAGAGGAGTCCCTCCGGAGAAGTTGACTGAGAGACATTTGCCATCCTCCACCAGAACCTCCACCACCTGATCGTTGTGGGGAGTTGATCTGCCGTAATGCTGGGTATAGAGCACGAGCGTGTTCCCCTTGACGTAGTGATTCACGGAATTGACAGCCAACCACCCTGCCTCCAACTGGACCCTGCCCTCCCAAGAGACTTTTCCGAAAGCCGCGTGGTTGTCCTTGGACCAACCTAGGGAAGTTCGTCCCTGATAGGGTTTATTGACAAGGGTTTTGTCAATTTTGAGGGTTCCGATGGGCGCGCCTTGATTGCGGCCTGTTATGGCGAAGAACCCCGCGTTGATCGCCGCCTGGGCGCCGCTTATCCTCGTCATGAATGATAGGGGCGCCAATGACCTTATCCCCATCGGCGCGATGATAGGCTCCATAACGTAATAGGAAGGATCCAGCTTCAAAAGAGCCCAGTAAAAGGGTTGATTTTCCAGATTCAGGTTTTTGATGGACGAAAAAATACGGCTGGACTTGCCTCGGTCCTTGGCCAGCGCTGTTAATCGGCGTACACGGGCGTAGTCCTCCAACAGCTCGCTTCCAAGGCGCCACTCGTAGTTGGGGTTGCTGGCTGCCATTTTAAAGCCTTGGGAGGCGAAAAATCGCTGCAACTCGTCGACCTCCGATTTTTCATCGAAGCCATCCACGTAAACCCTCCACTTGGGTACGCCGCTAAAGGTCCCCTTTCGATAGATTTCAAGTTCCATTCCGGGTGCCGGGGCGAAGCGGATTTCCAGCTTCAAGTTCCGGCTGGCCTGCCTCACGTTGGCGATCAAAACTTTGGCTTCATCGGGCGCGAGCTTGTGAGTGGGGTCAAAAGTCTTTGCCTCTTTCTTGAAGAGAGGAGGCCTCATAAGGGTTGCCACAGCCAGACAACCTTTTTCCAATGGGGACAGGGATTTTTCGTCGCTGAAGCGAAGATTCAAGACGGAGTAATCGATGTCCGAGAGAATCTGGGCCTCCGTCGCGAGCCCCAGAGACTGGATCATCCAGCGCAAGGCTTCCCGCCGAGTCACAGAGTCCTCCAAATCGGAGACGGATTCCGGCACGATGCCGCTCTTGAGGATCGTCGCGGCGTTTTCCCTGGCGGTGTTTTTAGTCTCGAACCCCCGCGCCGCCAACAGCTGAGATAAGAAAGTGTCCTTGCGCACGACCTGGGGGGTAGCATATACGGCTCCTGCGGAAAAAAACAGAAAAACAAACAAAAAGAAAAACGCACTCGTTTTCAAGTTCAGTACATTTGGAAAACGCGACAAACCGCGCGACCTTGAAACAGCAATAAACTTCATAAACCTCGTCTCCTTCAAATCCGCAACTCCGATTGCCGGGCTTTTAGTCCTATTTCGGCCCATTTGTGATATGTCCGGTACAACTCGTCCACGTCGATGGGCTTCGTAACGTGGGCGTTCATTCCGGCGAGCATACTTTTTTCATAGTCCCCCTGCATGGCGTGAGCCGTCATTGCCACGATGGGCAAATGCTCCGAGGCGCAACCAGGAAGCTCCCGAATGCGCTTTGTCGCCTCTAGTCCATCCATGACGGGCATTTGAACGTCCATGAAGACCATGTCGTACCGCTTGATCTTAATAGCCTCGATGGCCTCCACGCCGTTGTTGGCCACGTCTACCCTGGCCCCTTTCTGCTTCAGAAGCTCGATGGCGATCTCCTGGTTGATCAGGTTGTCCTCTACCAAAAGGACATCCGCCTCCAGATCGGGGGTATCGTCGTAATGATGCCGCGCTTCCTCCAGATTCTCGGAAGTCTGGTGCTCGCGGCTCAAGATATCAATCAAGATATCGTAAAAATCTGACCGACTGATGGGTTTTGGAGCGAACCCGGCTAGCTTCAGCTTGCTGCACACCGCCCGGCACTCTCCGTCGTCATAGGCGGACACCATCACCACCAGGGGTTGATCTTCCTCTTCTATCTCCTCACGTATACGAAGCACCGTGCCCTCTCCGTCCAGCTCCGGCATTTGCCAATCTAAAATGAGAAAAGCATAGGAGTTTTTCTCGTCGATGGCCGCGCGGAGTTTGCGCAACGCCTCGTAGCCGGAGCTGGCGCTGTCGGTCTTCAGGTCTAAGGAGTGCAACGTCTCCTCCAGGATTTCTAGAGCATTTTCGTCATCGTCGACCACGAGAACCCGCAAGCCCTGAATGTCCACAATGGCGGAAGAGTTGCTCTTCACTTTGCCGGCTTCCATCTTGACCGTGAAACGGAAAGTGCTTCCTTGGTTCTCCACGCTCTCCGCTTCGATATGGCCTTCCATGGACTCGACCAGATGCTTGCAGATGGAAAGCCCCAGACCGCTACCGCCGTACTTGCGGGTCGTCGAGCTGTCGGCCTGGGTGAAAGGGACGAAAATACGCGCCAACTGCTCTTCGGACATGCCGATTCCCGTGTCCTCTACGGCGAAATGCAGGAGGATCGCCTTGTGTTCCTCCCATTTTTCCCCTAGAAGCTCTGAGGAGGCGTGAAGGATGATTTTGCCGCGTTCCGTAAACTTGACCGCGTTATTGCAGAGATTGAGCAAAATCTGATGTAACCGTAGGGAATCGCCCACCAGATACTCCTGAATGTTTTTATCCACGTCCAGGGAAAACAGGACACCTTTCTTTTCCGCGTTGAAGGCGACCAAGTCCCATAGATTCTTGAACATCTCCGACAATCGGAAAGAGGCTTTCTCCAAGGTCAGCTTCCCCGCCTCGATTTTCGAGAAGTCCAAGACGTCATTGATGATGGACAAAAGAGATGTGGCGGCAGAATGTATCTTGCTCAGGTAGTTACGTTGTTTTTCCGTCATCTGAGTTTGCAGGCAGAGGTGACTCATTCCCAGGATGGCGTTCATGGGTGTGCGGATCTCGTGGCTCATACTGGCCAAAAATTCGCTTTTCGTGCGCGCGGCCTGTTCCGCCGCCTTCCGGGCCCGCGTCAAGTCCGTCACGTTAACGATCCAGGCCAAAAAGACCTTCTTGCCGTCGTGGAAAAAAGGGATCAAGGACAACAGGGTCTCGTACTGGTTGCCCTCTTTATCCTTCAGTTTGACGGGCCAGTTGTCGATGGGTTCGTTCCGGCGGATGGCCTGAAGCACCAACTCTCTCTCCTCCTGGCTAGCGTAGAGGGAAGCCATGGAGTCGCCTGCGGTGACGCCCAGAAGCACGGTTCCGTTTTGGTTGACGATGGAAATCTCTTCATCGGCGATCAGAGCCAAAATGATGGGCGTGGAGTTCAACATGTTCTGGAGTTGCTCGCGCTGTTGGCTCAAAGCATCCTGAGCCTTACGCTGATCGCGTAGGTCGTGAACGCTGGCGACCACCAGGCGACGCTGGTTCACGTGAATTAAGGTCAAAGTCAGATCGCAGGGAATGAGGTCTCTCTTGGAATCGATGTAGACCCATTCCAAAGCGGCGGAACCTTCCCGCAGCGCTTTACGAAAGGCTTCTGAGTACCGTTCAAGGGAGATCGCCCCATCTGGTTGAAAAGAGGGGAAAAATTTCGAGTAGTTCTCCAGGATCTCGTGCTTGGTCTTCGCGTTCAGCATACGTACCATGGCGGGGTTGCAGTCGAGGACCTTCAGGTCTTCGGTAATGGTCAAATAGCCATTGTCGGTGGTCCTGTAGATGGCGTCCATCATCTCGTGAGTTTCGACCATATTCGTTAGGTCGAGGAAAGCGAGGACAAAACCCATCTGGTATCCCTCGCGCGGGAGCGGTCCCACGTAAAGATTGACGGGAGACCAGCTTCCGTCTTTTCTCATAAATCCCAGACCGGGAACGTGGGCTTTTCGTTTGCCCTTCAGAGCCCGGAACAGAGGGGAGTCGTCCCATTTGCAAATCGTGCCGTCCCGGTCCACCAAGGGGACCTTTTCAAAAAAATTGGCGGATAAAAGCTCTTCCTCCGTTTCTCCCAAAATGGAAAGAGCGGCGCTGTTGGCGAAAGCGATTCGGTACTGCATGTCCAGTTCGATAATCCCCTCGAATGTCGAGTCCAAAATTAACCGGGAGTGGTTTTTTGAATCCTCTAAAGCCTCGGTGCGCTGTTTGACTAGGTCCTCCAGTCTCGACCGATGGAGGGCTAACTTGGCGTCTAAGGCGCGTCGTTCACTGTCCTCAACCTCCAAAGCGTTGGCCATTTCGTCAAAGGCGCGAGCCAACATTCCTACCTCGCCCAGCTTATAGTCCACTCCGGAACGAGCCTCTAACTCACCTGAGGTAAAGCGCTTCGTAGCATCCAGAAGTTTTTCGAGGGGTAGAGCCAAATAGCGATTCCCCAGGTGGATGGCGAACACACTGCCGGCCACGATGACGCAGACAATCAAAAGAGTGCCGCTTGTGACGGCCGCGGAGGCGTCCTCAATGGCGGTCTTCTCGTCATAGGACGTGACGATCGTGATATAGGGCTGATCAGAGGAACTCACGACATGTTCGGCCCAAGCAACTCCACGCGCCACTTCCATAGTCGTGGCCGTCACCAAATTTAAAGCCTGCTTTTCGTTCCGGGCTTTCAGCCATCCAAATATCACTAGAGAAGGAACGGCCATACCCAAGATCATAACCACCAGCATGAAACAGACGTTGGATATTTTGGCCTTCCGCAAAACGGGAATCATTTTACTCCACCTTTTCGGACGCGACTTCGGATGCATTATGCTTTTTGTTATTTTCTAAATTGTAGCATATGGCGTCCCGCCCCAAAACGCCTGAGTGGCGGCTATCGCGCGAGAGTAAACGGCGCGCGCTTTTTGTTTTTTGTCTCTCATATTCTGGGGAAGGGAAGGGAAAATGCCCAGGTTGACGTTCATGGGTTGAAATGTTTTTTTCCCCGTCTCCGCGTTTTGCAGGTAGGTGAGAAGAGACCCGATGGCGGTCTCGCGGGGCCAATGAAGCAAAGGCCCGCCTGCCAGAAGCCGCGCGGCGTTCACCCCGGCCACCAGTCCCATAGCGGTGCTTTCCATGTAGCCTTCGACTCCTGCTAGTTGTCCGGCCAGGAAAATGTCGCGATTTTCCAATGCCTTATTTGCCTTATTTTCCGATTCTTTTCCCAGTTTTTTCAACCGTAAGTGGCAGTCCAACACGACGGGGGCGTTGACGTAAATGTTTCGATGCATGACTCCGAAGCGCGCGATTTCCGCGTTTTCCAGGCCAGGGATTAGGTGGATCAGGTGCGACTGCTCGCCCCATTTTAGGCCGGTCTGGAAACCTACCAGGTTGTAAAGGGTCCCCTCTCGGTTGTCTCGGCGTAGTTGCGCCACCGCGTAGGGTTCGCGTCCGGTCCGGGGGTCTGGAAGCCCCACCGGCTTCATCGGCCCGAATCGCAAAGTGTCCATACCCCGGGAAGCCAGAACTTCCACGGGCATACACCCCTCGAAGTACGCGTCCTTTTCAAAACGCATCCCTCTTTCAAAGGAATGGGGAACCACCCGCTCCGCTTTCACCAGAGCTTCGTAAAAAAGGCCGTATTCCTCTCGGTTCATGGGACAGTTGATGTAGTCGTCGTCTTGCCCGTACCGTCCCGCCGCGTAGGCCTTTTCCATGTCAATGGATTCCCAGGTCACGATGGGCGCCGCGGCGTCGAAAAAAGAAAGGTAATTTCCCCCCACGAAGGCCTGTAAGCTCTCGGCCATAGCAAAAGAGGTCAAGGGCCCCGTGGCGATTACTAGCGGGGTTTTAGAGTCGGAGTCGGGTAAACGAGTCATTTCCTCGCGCAGGACTTCGATGCGGGGGTGGGATTCCACGTGGGCGCTCACCAGTTCGGAAAATCGTTCACGGTCCACGGCCAAAGCCCTTCCGGCGGGAACGCGGGAGACATGAGCACATTGAAGGATGAGGGAGCCTCCCAGTTCTAGCTCCGCCTTCAGGATGCCTGGAGCGCCCGTCTCTCCCTCGCCACCAAAGGAGTTGCTGCATACGATCTCCGCCAACTGGGCGGTGCTGTGCGCCGGGGTTTGAATAAAAGGGCGCATCTCGAAAAGCCGGACGCGAAAACCGCGATGGGCTAATTGCCAGGCGGCCTCGCATCCCGCAAGGCCGCCTCCCACAACGACGATATCGGGAGCGCAATCAGGCTTCATCAGACTTCATCAGGCTTCAAGGGACTCTTCCTGCGTTTTATAGCCGCAGGTGGGGCAGAGGATCGTCTTACCCCTCTTCTGGAGGTCGCCGCTACAGTCGGGGCATTTTTTGCCCGTAGGCTGGTTCCAGGCGATGTAGTCACAATCCGGGTAACGGGAGCAACCGAAGAAGGTTTTACCCTTTTTACTGCGCCGCTTGACGATTTCGCCGCCTGCCGTCTCGCCGCACTGAGGGCATTTGACTCCGATGGTCGTTAGAATGGCGCGGGTGTAACGACACTCTGGGTAGCCACTGCAAGCGATGAACTCCCCGAAACGACCGCGCTTCTTCACCAAGGGGCTGCCACACTGGGGGCAGTCTTCGCCCACGGGTTCCGGATCCGGCAACTCCACCTTCGCCGCGTCTTTCGCCACCTCGACGGTCTGAGAAAAGTCCTGCCAAAATCTCTTCACTACATCCAGCCATTTGCGCTTGTCTTCTTCTACTTCGTCCAGCTCTTTTTCCATCTGGGCGGTGAAACCCGCGTTCACAATAGACGCTAGGCTTTCTCGGTCGAAGTACTTCTTCAGAAATTCGTCCACGATCATTCCCAAGGAGGTGGGGGCCAGCCGCTTGTCCTCGTTCTTTTCTACGTAGTCCCGGTTGTAGAGGGTCTCCACGATGGTAGCGTAAGTAGAGGGGCGACCGACGCCGTCCTCTTCGAGAGCTTTTATGAGGGTCGCCTCGGAGTACCGGGCGGGAGGGCGGGTGAAACGCTGCTCTTTTTCGGCGGAGACGAAGGTCAAATGTTCTCCCTCTTTGGCTGGTTCCAGAGTGTCACCCTTCAGTTCCAGAGGCCAAATCACGCTCCATCCCTCAAAAATCAAACTTTCCCCCAACTGTCTCATACCGACCAGCCCCGCGCTTGCCAAAAGGGTGGAATTCGCCACCACCGCATTGGTCATTTGGGAGGCCACGAACCGCCGCCAAATCATATCATAGAGCTTGAACTGCTCCTGGGAGAGCGCGTATTGCACCGAATCGGGAGTGATGTTCACGTCCGTAGGACGTATAGCCTCATGGGCATCCTGGCTGCGTCCGGTGGCCGTGTAGAGGTTGGGTTTCCCCGGTAAATAGCGGGGGTCGTACTTGGAGGTGATGTAATCGCGGCAGGCCCCAATCGCCTCCTCCGAGATTCTGAGGCTGTCGGTTCTCATGTAAGTGATCATGCCCGTATGCCCCCGACCATGCAAATCCAGGCCCTCGTATAAGTCTTGGGCAATGCGCATGGTACGACGAGGGGATAACCCTAGACGGCGCGCGGCCTCTTGTTGAAGGCTGCTGGTCTTGAAGGGGGGTTGGGGTTTGCGTTGGCTTTCCCGCAGACGAAATTCCGAGACGACAATTTCGTTCCCGCGGATCTCCTGAATGATCGTTTCGGCAAACTCGCCGTCCTTGATCAGGAGGGGCATACTGTTTTTCCACAGGGTTTTGCCCTCCCAACGGTCCACTTTCAGCTCATAGCTGCGCCCTTCAGATTTCAGCTCATAGCTGCGCCCTTCAGAGGAGCTGGCTCCCGACGCGTCGGCTTTTACCGTGACGCTCCAGTATTCTTCAGGCATGAACTTTTTGATTTCCCGCTCCCGCTCGCAGATGAGATCCAGCGCTACCGATTGGACCCGACCCGCTGAAAGCCCATAGCGAACCTTGTTCCACAAAAGTGGAGATAGGGTATAACCCACCAACCGGTCCAGAATGCGGCGCGCCTGCTGCGCGTCCACTTTGCGTAGATCGATAACGTCCGGGTGCGCGACGGCCTCCCGCACCGCGTTGGCGGTGATCTCATAAAAACGGACCCGGCATTTTTCGTCCAGCGGTACGGACAAAAGTTCCGCCAGATGCCAAGCGATGGCCTCCCCCTCTCGGTCGGGGTCGGAAGCCAACAGGACGCCTGCGGCGTTTTGGGAGAGAGCGGCTAGCTCGTTTTTGATAGGAGCTTTTCCCTTAACCAGAATGTACTCCGGCGCGAAATCGTTCTCGATATCGATGGCCATGCGGCTACGGGGCAGGTCACGGATGTGCCCCACGCTGGACTTGATGATATAACCCGACCCCAGAATCTTGGACAGGGTCTTTGCCTTGGAGGGGGACTCCACAATAATCAACGTTTTCCCGGTTTCTTTGGTTTTCGCGTTTTCTTTGTTTTTTGATTTTTTTGTCTCCAAGGTCTTCGAGACGCTTTTCTCGGTTTTCTTTTTGGCCGGATTTTTTTTCAACTTCAGCTCCGGTTCCGGCGTCGTCTTGCGTTTGACCATCATCAACAAATCCACGAGCCGAAAGGCGTTGGGTAAGAGGCGAAGGCAAAGGGAATACTGAAAGAAGGGTTCAACGCCACGGCGTGAAACAGGGCTTCGAAAGTCTGAAGATCCACGGCGGCACCGCTTATGCTTCCGAGAGCCACGGCCTGCTGAATCGCGTTTTCCGTGACTTTCAACGGCACGAACTGAGAGTCCAAAAGACAATAAGCCATCGACTGGGCCTCCCAGGAAAGGTATTGACGTTCCAGACGATGAAAAATTCTTCGAGCGCTAAAACCTGGTCGTTCCATCGCTGGAACCGTTATCGGAATCGAAGACGCGGCTTCGACACTATTTTTATTCAAAAGCCTTCTCCCTTTCAAGGAAAAACCTCTCGCGTGCGTTTTCCCTTCGAATTTCCTCCGTAGTTGTATCGGAGCCTGTGGACGTCACTATATATACCATATCCCCCTGCGTCAAGGCAATCGAGTCGCAAAAATCTACATTCCCGCACTGAATCGTCCTGGGCCGGAGGAATAAGCCAGGTTTGACGCGGTAAGCACAGCGAGACACATCTGGATTTCAACGAAACTCAACCCGCTTTCCGCCAGCAAATCGTCTAAAGTACGGCCTCCTTTGCGTCGCAACAACTCTAGCAGGAGCTTTTCCTTTTCAGAGAGTCGCGGTTCTGACGCTTCTTCTCCGAAGTTCAAGAGTAGTTGCCCGTACTTACCCGATATTTTGCCGATGAAATCCTCCACGTCGATGAAGACATTGGCTCCATCGCGGATCAAAGCGTTCGTTCCCTTAGAGGTCGTATCGGTGATGCGGCCCGGCACACACCAGATCTCACGCCCCACATCCAGCGCCAGACGCGCGGTGATCATCGCCCCCCCGTCCTCCGACGACTCCACGATCACCAAGCGATTGCACAGCCCCACAATGAGGCGGTTGCGTTCGGGAAAACGCCAAGGGTCGCCTCCTGTGCCCATAGGGTATTCGGAGATCAGCGCCCCCGTTTCCGCGATCTCGTGGAAAAGAGGCTTGTGCTCCACGGGGTAGACCCGGTCTACTCCCGTGCCCAGAAAGGCCACTGTCGTTCCTTTTTCCGCCAAACAGCTTTGGTGCCCCGTGCCGTCGATGCCCTTTGCTCCGCCGCTGATAATTTGATGTCCCGCGCGGGCCGCCGAGCGTCCAATGGCGTCGGCGACGACCCGCCCGTAATGAGTGCATCGCCGGGTCCCCACCAGGGCCAAGCTGGGTTTCACAGAGTCAAGTTTTCCCTTAATATAAAGACCGATGGGCGGAGAAGCAAGGTCCTTCAATCGCACGGGATAGCTCGGATCGTCTAGTGTAACGAAGTGCGCGCCAAAAGCTTCGACCCGATCCATTTCCCGTTCGGGCCAGTCGCGCTCGGCCAGCAGTTCCCCAAGCCTTGCAGAGGAGGATGGACGAAGCCCCAGTTGTCGCCAAAAGGGCTCTCCCTCTGTCCAAAGTCTTTCTGGAGCGTCGCTGCTCTTCAGCGTCTCCCAAGCGGTGAACGGCGCTTTACAAGCGTTCAAAAGCAATTTAGCTTTGAGAACGTCGTTCATTCAGGTTTCCACGCATTTATCGCCGTCATTTTCCTGTCATGTCATTCAGGTATTTGAAGAACCCTGTTTTGGGGTCGACCAAGAGGACGGTGCCGTCTTTCAGGCCCTTCTGAAAGAACTCCACGGCTTTCATTTGTTCGTAGAGCGTGTAAGCGTTGCCCATAGCCTCTGAGATGATGATTTGAGCTTCCTTATCCCCTTCGCCTCGCAGGGTCTGGCTCTTTTTCACGGCAGACGCAATGGTCTCCTGGGCCTTGCGGTCCGCCTCCGATGTAATGCGGTTGGCTTCCGCTGTGCCCGCGGACAGGATGCGCTGGGCGATGCGCACGCGTTCGGACTTCATGTTCGAGTAGATCGCCTGGAGGTTTTGCTCCGGCAGGGTAAAGTTACGAATGGCCGCCAAAATCACCTCTATGCCCATCTCTTGAGCCTGGGACCTCACTCGGTCCGTGGTTTGGGCAATGATCTCCTCGCGCTTACCGTTCAAAATATCGTCATAAGTGTAAAGACCGGCCACGACACGAATGGATCCAAAAATGATGTCGTCGATGCGGCGGCCTAGAGTTTCCTGAGAGCGGATCTTGGCGTGGAAAGCCGAGGGGTCGCTGATCTGATAAACCAGAAACGTATCGAACACGACGTTGCGCTTGTCCCCCAAAACTGTCTCCACCGGTGCGGAGTCATGCTCCTGGACCCACTTGGGGTAACTGTAGACAATGTCCAAAAAGGGGATCTTCGCGTGAATACCTGGAGTTCGGTGCTCGCGGACGATTTTGCCGAACTGGGTAACCACGGCGTACTCATTAGTGGGGACGATATAAAAGGCTCCGAAAAATGCGGCCAAGGCCACCAGACCCACCGCCATCGGAATCGCGATGTATTTTTTCATCTCAGTTTCCTCCCTCCGGGCGACCAGTTCGCGGATAAATGGTGTCGGTGGGCAAGGGCAAGATTTTCAGTGTGCCATCGGCATCGCTCAATCCCTCGACGAAGACAACTTTTAGCTTTTTCCAGACCTCCGTCATGCCCTCGGCCCACATGTTGAGGCGTGTCAGGTCGGGGTTGTGCTTGTAGGCCTCTTGGAGTAACAGCAGCCGCGCGGCCTCGCCTTCGGCCTCTGAGATGCGCCGGAACTTATAGGACTCTCCCTCGTTGACCAGCACTGAAGCCCTTCCCTCTGCCTCGGGAACTACCTTATTGGCGTGGGCTTCGGCCTGGTAGATCATGGTCTTAACCTGTTCCTCTGCCGTGGTGACGCTGTTGTATTCCTCTTTAATCGCCTCACTAACGTTCGTTTCCTGTAAAAGGATCTCGTCGATCTGAATCCCCATTTTCAATGCGTTAAAGGTGGACTGAAGGCTCTGAAACGCCTCCTCCTGGATCTTTTGTTTACCGCTGGTCAACCCTTCGTCGAACATCACGCTGGCGAAAATTCGACGCATCGTGGACATGCACAGATCTCGCAAGATTTTTTCCTTGACGGTCGGAGAACCTGGCAGGTTGAACACGTACTCCTCCGGAGCTCCGATGTGGAAGTGCATGACCCACTCTACCTCAATGAGTTTGTTGTCCTTCGTCAACATGAGCTTCTCGCCCGCAATGGGGGAATCGTTTCCTCGAAGATTGCCTCCCCGAAGTTCGCCCGTTCCACCGACCCGAAATCCGAACTCCAGGCTTTGTTTCCGCTCGGCTGGTACCACGTAAATCTCGTCGGCGAAGGGGAGCTTCACGTGCAACCCGGGGTCCACGACCCCGCTGATTGCCCCGAAGCGCAAAACGATTCCCTTGGAGCCCGACGGTATGGTGTAGATATTTCTTAGTACCGTAATCACGACTACGGCCAAGAGCACTATCCACAAGACGTGTTGAAAAACGAAACGCAAGAGCTTTCCCTGGAACCCCGGATCGTCTGGGTCCGGCATGATAATTACTTTTGCCATTGTATCCCCTCCCGAAAAATCATTATATCCTTTACCTTCCTTTTTCATAGCGCGTGGAAGTGTTATACTAAAATTGACATCGGATTCTAGGGCTGTGAGTGAGGAAAGAAAAGAACGGCAAGCTGGAAAATGAAAAGTGGAAAAGCAAAAGTGGAAAAGCGCGGAGGGATCAACATGGCCGAAAAAATCGGGTTCACACGATGGAGAGACGTTCCGGAAGTCGCCAAGGTCTCGGAGGAGGCCACGAAAATCATTGAGGAGTATTTGCGTTACGCCGCTTCAAATAAAAGCGAAGATAAAACCCGGTCCAGGAAGTCCTGGGAGCAGTTTGCGGACAAGTATTGGGAACTATTGTTCGCGATCCTGGACGCTCAGACAGAGTCTTTTCCGCCAGAGCTAACTTTCGACCGAGAAGAACGCCTCTTCATCGATTTCGGATTTTTGAATGACGCGATCACCCCGTGCAACAAAGCCTTTGACATGGACCAGGTATTGAGTTCCAAGTTCGTAGAGGGAGTTTTTTCTTACCGGGCTTTTTCGGATTTCATCGCGGGCTGCTGGGCCATGATCACGCGCGGGACTTCCCCTGTTTCTTCCTGCGGAAGAAGCACAGAAGACAAAATCGAGGAGTTGAACAAGCGCCTTTCGGCCCTGGAAAAAGAGCGTGACGCGGAGATCCTCAAAATCGTTTCCCGCTCCAAGAATATGACGGGGGGAGACTTGGAGTCTCTAGTCGCCGATATGAGAAAACATCTGATCGTCTCCACGAAAGTTTCCATGCGGGTAAAGGAGTATCGCGAGGCTCAAAACGACGTCAAACAGGCCATGTCCCAGGAGCGATTCCGTTACAACGAGGCGGAGCGCGCTATGGAGATTCAGCTTTCCATCGCCCAAAAAAACGATATGGATCCCTTGGGCCTGCCGGAACTGGAGATGTTCACCGCCCTGCACGAGTCCACGAAGATCCTAGCGAAAAAAATCATTTACAGCCTCCAGGAGGCCGACAAGACCCAGCGGCGAGCCGAGAGGATTTCCAACGCGTGTTCTCAGTTCTCTCAGCAAATGATGCGCAAAGAACTCAAAAACATGCTCGTTAAAAAGAAAGAATATCTGGCGGTCCCTGCCAAAGTGGCCCGGTGCGAAAGGTCACTCTTCTGCCTCCAAGACGCCGTGCCCATGCTCTACGAGACCGCCTCTCGAATGGTGGAGGAGATGAGCGACAACGATATTGACATGTTGGCCGTGCCCCGTATTCGCATGTATGGCGTTCCTCAAGTGATTTTCGTTCCCGGTCAAGGGTTTGGGACTTACGACTGGGAGGATCACACGATTTTGTTGCCGGCGTTTCCCAACACGTCCCCGGACAAGGCCGTCGCTTACGGACTGGGAACTTTTCGCTGGGACAGCGACGAGGACCGCGTTTTGAAAAACGCCTACGAAAATATCAAAGACAACAAGGGCAAATCCATTTTGGAAATGGCCGCCTCGTTTTACAAGGACTATTTTTTGTGGATCACCAAAGAGAAAAAAGGCTATCGTATTTTGCCTCGCGATACACACAAAACGTTTATTCAGATGTTTGCGCCGCGGAAACAGGAGGACTAATTGGGGAGGAAGGTTGCGACATGCCTTTGGTAGACCTGAACAGCACATTGGGTGAAAGTTTCGGTATTTGGCAAAGGGGAATGGACGACGCGATGCTCCGCATTGTGAGTTCTGGAGCGGTCGCCTGTGGGTTTCACGCGGGCGATCCTATTGTTATGCAGGCTGCTGTGGCCTCGGCTCGCCGCGCGGGCGTGAGCGTCGGCGCGACCATCGGTTACCCGGACCTCCAAGGCTACGGACAGCGCGATATCAACATGACACCTTACGAAATTTACGTTTATGCCCTTTACCAGATAGGTGCCCTGTCAGCGATTTGTCAGGCGAATAACGTGAAACTCGACTTCGTGAAACCTCACGGAGCGCTTTACCGAAGGGCGTCCGCGGAGTTGGCCGTGGCTAAGTCTATTGCCTGCGCCATCAGAGATACGGACAAGAGCATCGTCTTCCTAGGGCAAAACGGTACCTGTTTTGAGCGCGCTGCGGCCGATGTGGGACTGACTTTCGCGGGGGAAGTGTTCGCGGACCGAGGTTATCGTGAGGACGGCTCTCTGATCCCCAGTGGCGAACGGGGCGACGTGGTGACTGACCCTGTGGTTGCCGCCGACCGGATGCTGCGGTTGCTCAAAGAAGGCGTGCTTCTGACCTCTAGCGGGGCCACGGTGCCGATGAAAGTGTCTTCGATCGGCATTCATGGCAGTTACGCCGGCTCCACGAAGCTGGCTTTTGCGCTCAAGGAGGTATTGGAGGCTAACAGTTTCACCATCTCCGGTCTGCGGAAAATTCTGAAGTCCTGGCCCTCGGAGGCTCCTTCGACAGAATTTACCGTCTCGACGGGATCGTAACTTTTCGAGGGAAGTAAGGTGACGGGGGGATGAATCTGCCGGAGAGGAGTTTGACAAAGAAGGGTTTGGCAAGGAAAAGTGCCATAAGATGTCTGTTTTTTCTCGCGTGTTCTTTCTTTTTAATTTTCTTATCAATTTTTTTATCAATTTTCTTAATTACAGGAAGCGTCGAGGCGGCGTTTCTCAACCTCTCGAAATACGGCAATTCCTCATACGGCAATTCCTCCTCGAAACGACCACTTTATATAGAGGTGGTCTCCAGCGATAACATTTCCCGTTTTTCCCTGCCCGGCGACGTCGCCGTCAAGGGCGTGACCGCGTCGGGTGAAGTTTTACTGAAAGAAATGCCCGGTTCTGGACGACGTTCCGAATTGGCCTTGGCCCCGAAATCGTTGGACGTACTTGTCAAGATCGGACATAAACTGGGTAAGTTGTTTATCTACGTGTATGTCGATAACGGCGCGAAGACTTCGGCGCGCGTAAAGCTCTCTGGCTTGGCAAATCTGAGCTACAAAAGACCCCTAAACCTCGCTTTCAGCAAAAGCGTCCGATTCACGTTAGCCAACGAGGATGAGACCCCGGCGACCCTGAAGCAGTTGTCGATTTCTGTCACCTTTACTTAGAAAGCGCTTCGCGAGAAATTCGAGTAGACCATTCAAACTCAGGGGAGCGAATCGGCCAAACAGGCTCTGCCCCCCTGAGTTTAAATATGGACGAATGAGAACAAGGAGGACAAAGTAGGATGGCAAAAACGATAAAGTACGGAATCGTCGGAGCTTCTGGACGTATGGGGCAAGAGGTTGTGAGGCTTTTCGGACAAGAGGGCCACGAACTCACCTTGACCTCGGACTTGGCAGGAATAGAACGCAAGGGCACTCTGGACGTTTTGGTGGACTTTTCCTCTTACACGGCGTTGCCCGGAACGGTGGAGCTGTGCAAGACCCACGGGACGGCGCTGGTGATAGGGACTACAGCGCTGAAAGAAGAACATTTCGCCCTTTTGAGGGATCTGGGCAAAGAAGTAGCCGTAGTGCAAAGTTACAACTTTGCCATGGGGGTCAACGTTCTAAAGATGATCCTGCGGGACTACGCTCCCCTGTTGTCCGACTGGGACCTGGAAATTGAGGAAACACACCACAACAAGAAAAAAGACGCACCTTCTGGCACGGCAATCTTTCTGCGGGACGCCACGGGGCGAAACTGCCCCACTCATTCGCTGCGCTTAGGGGGCGTGCCAGGCGATCACAGCGTCCGTTTCGCAAACGACGGAGAAGTGCTAACCTTTACCCACAGGGCACTGGCCCGCAACGTTTTTGCCCTAGGAGCTCTGCGCGCCGCCCTCTTCGTCGCGGAGGCGGAAAAAGGCTTTTATACGTTCGAGGACGTCTTGAAAAAAACTAGAAAAACGGAGGAACGAACATGAATGAGAACATGAATGAGAATATGAATGAGAATATGAATGAAATAAGCACTGAGGAAGTCATCCGCCTGATCAAGGAATCCAAAAAACGAACCCTCGCCCGCGCCTTCGTGGCCGGAGACCTGAAAGGACTGGACTGGTGTGAGTTGAAATTTGTGGGTGGAGCGGATTTCGGAACAGTCTATGGGGATTACGAGCTGATCGTGGAGGCTTTGTCGAAATACAAGTCCCGTCTTATCACCTCGGACGTAGAGGTTCGCGCGCGTAACTCCGCCGTGCCCCTGGCGGACCTGACACGCTACGAAGCTCGGATCGAACCGGGCGCCATCATCCGGGACAAGGTGGTGATCGGCAAGAACGCCATCGTGATGATGGGTGCCGTGATCAACGTTGGCGCGGTCGTCGGCGAGGGAACCATGATCGACATGAATTGCGTCCTGGGCGGACGAGCCCGCGTCGGAGCTAAATGTCATATCGGAGCGGGCGCGGTGATCGCCGGCGTCGTGGAACCAGCCTCCGCCATCCCTGTGGTGATTGGTGACAACGTGTTGGTGGGAGCTAACGCCGTCATCCTCGAAGGGGTCCAGGTCGGGGAGGGTTCCGTTGTGGCGGCGGGTTCGGTGGTGACTCGGGATGTGCCGGCGGGATCCGTCGTAGCGGGATCCCCCGCCCAAATCGTCAAGAGCGTCGATGAGCAAACTGTCTCTAAGACCAAAATCGTTGAGGATCTGAGGAAACTGTAATGGCAGAGACGCTACAAAACAGTAGACTAAACGAAGAACTGAATAAAAAATTGAATAAAGAACTGAACAAAAAACTGAACAAAGAGGAGAGCCCCATGAACACGAACCTTGAGAATGGGGACCTTTCTTTGCTGGTGGTACAGAAGTATGGCGGGTCCTCCGTGGCTACGCCGGAAAAGATCAAAAATGTGGCGTTGCGCATCAAAAACCGTATCCAGATATCCGAGCAGACATCTGAACAAGGCGAATTTAAAATGGCCGTGGTGGTTTCCGCTATGGGTAAAACTACGGACGAATTGATTGCCTTGGCAAAGGAGGTATCCTCCGCTCCGTCTCCGCGGGAAATGGACATGCTATTGGCGACAGGGGAGCAGGTTTCGGCTGCGCTCTTGGCTATGGCGCTCCAGGACTTGGGGGTTGCGGCCACGTCCCGCAACGCCTTTCAATTGGGCATCGAGACCACGGGACACCATAGCAACGCGCGTATTAGGGACATTGATCTGTCTCTTCTGCGGCGAAGTTTCGAAGAGAACAGTGTTGTGGTCATTACAGGCTTCCAGGGCGTGACCCCTAATGGCGACTTAACGACTTTGGGGCGAGGGGGATCGGACACCTCGGCCGTGGCCATCGCGGCGAAGGCCGTCTCGTCGGGCCTGGAGGCGGTTTGTGAAATCTACAGCGACGTGCCCGGTATCTTCACCTGCGACCCTAACAAGGTGCCGGGCGCGCGCAAACTGGACTACATTACCTACGCGGAGATGCTGGAGCTAGCCTCGCTGGGGGCAAAGGTGCTACACATGCGGTCCGTAGAACTGGCGCGCAAGTATGGCGTGACACTCTATTGCGCGTCCACTTTTTCCGAAGAAAGGGGTACTTACGTGGTCAAAGAACTTCCTGAGTGGATGGAAAATCCCGTAGTGACGGGCGTGACCGTTGCGCGTGGTCAAATGAAGTTTCTCATTAAACGGATTCGTGGAAACGGAGACATGCTGTCAGAAATTTTCCAAGCCCTGGCCTCCGCAGGAGCGAATCTTGACATGATTTCCACCGCCGGCGACGACGAACTGTCGTTTTTGACTTTATCCGTGATGGGCAGCGACGCAAACGCGGTGATTCAGGCCGTGAGCGGCTACATGAAGAAAAATGGGGAGGAAGGATGGTCCATCGGGCCAGGAGTGCCCGTAGCAAAAGTCTCGGTCGTGGGCGATGGAATGAACGCCGTCACCGGAGTCGCGGGTCGTGTTCTCTTGGCTCTTCGGGCCAAAGACATCGCCATACTGGGTATTTCTACCTCCGACATCAACATTTCCGTCCTGGTGGAGGAGTCTCAGGCGGACGCGGCCGTCGCTCTTTTGGCTGAGGCGTTCGCCTTAACGGATATATTGTAACAGTTGCGTGTAGTACGACAAAAGCCGGAAGACGTTGAGACGATGGGGAGATATACTACGGTAAATTGTAACCGTTCAAGCCCATTGTTGCTGGCTCTCGTCTGGCAAGGATTGGCGTTGGGGGGTTTAAGGGGGCTAGTGAGGTCGATTTTGATCGCTAAACAGGCGACTGATGAGCGAAGCGAACTGTGTCCGATCGCTTAGTTTCTTCACTGTTTCTTCACTGTTTCTTCACTAACGGGTTTTGTCCCCCTGAGCTTGAACAATTACGCGAAAGGAAGTCGAGAATGAAAACAGTCCTTATGGCAAAATTGAAGGAGTCATTGCAGGCGGCGTTACCGATTGGAGTCATTATTTTGTTGATCCACCTTATTATCGTTCCCATGCCTATGGGAACTTTGATGCTGATGGCCTTTGGAATGATGATTCTCATCTTTGGATTGACGCTTTTTTCGCTGGGCACCGATATGGCAATGATGCCGATGGGAGAACACATTGGCATGGCGCTGCTGCGATCAAGAAATTTAAAACTCTTGATTTTCGGTTGTTTCTTGTTCGGGTTCGTGGTAACAGTGGCTGAACCGGATCTGCAGGTAATGACGCGACAGGTTCCCTCGGTGCCGAATTTGACATTGCTCGGCAGCGTCGCGGCGGGAGTGGGCATTTTCTTGGTGCTGGCCATGTTGCGCATTTTATTTCGTTTTACGTTGTCTCACGCGCTCATTGCCATGTACGCTTTGACTTTTGGTATAGCTGTTTTCTCGTCCGATTATCTGGCCGTCGCCTTCGACGCGTCGGCTGTGACCACGGGACCCATTACCGTACCCTTTCTTTTGGCTCTGGGGGCCGGATTCTCGGCGGTCAACAGCAGCAAGGGCTCGGAAAACGATGACTTCGGGATCTGCGCTATTTGTTCTATAGGGCCCATTCTAGCGGTGTTGGTCACGGGGTTGTTTTTTGATTCCCAGTCTACCGGACATGAATTCGCGACTCCCTCCACGGTGGAGAGTTTCGGAGAAATGCTGCTGCTTTTTGGCGACGGCCTGATCCATTCCTTTTGGGAGGTGGGGATGGTGGTCATTCCTATTGTGGGCATTTTCGCGATTTTCCAGGTCACACACCTTAAGCTCTCTAAAACGGAACTGATCAAAATTGGCGTAGGGCTCCTGTATCTCTTGTTCGGACTCACTATTTTCCTGGCGGGGGTCAACAGAGGCTTTATGCCGGCTGGTAAATTCTTGGGTGAAAGCATGGGGGCTCTAGAAAACAACTGGATTCTGGTGCCTATCTGTCTTGTGGTGGGTGCTTGTGTGGTGGTCGCTGAACCGGCCGTCCATGTTTTGACAAAACAGGTCGAGGAAATCACCAACGGTGCCATTTCCCGGCGTACCCTCCTCTTCGCTATGGCTATCGGCGTGGGCATTGCTCTGGCGTTGGCTATGGTGCGGATGTTACTGGGTCTTTCGATCTGGTGGTTCATGTTGCCGGGTTATTTTTTGGCCTTGATTCTGACGTTTTTCGTTCCGAGTTTTTTCGTAGGGATCGGTTTCGACTCGGGAGGCGTCGCCGCCGGGGCGATGAGCGCGGCCTTCGTGTTGCCCTTCACGATTGGGGTATGCGAGAGCCTGGGCGGCAACGTTATGATCGACGCCTTCGGCGTGGTCGGTATGATTGCTATGATGCCTCCCATTACGCTCCAATTGATTGGTGTGTTATATAATATGAGGCTTAAAAGGGCAATGCGCGCGGCGGCGCTTGAATTTGAGGCGGAGGAGCCCACCGCGGACGCGAGGAAATTCGTGCGCTAAAGCTGGCAGAAAGGAAAAAACAGAATGGAGTACGAAAGTAGTACACAAAGTGGTTCGCTTTCTTCTGATTCACTTTCTTCTTTGTCCCTGTTGATCACGATTTGCGACAGGGGGCAAGGCAAAAAAGTAACAGACTTTTTTAAGGACCGGAACGCCTCGTTCAACCTGATGGTCTTGGGCAAGGGGACCGCCAGCTCCAAAATGCTGGATTATTTAGGGTTGGGGCAAACGGAGAAAATGGTTTTGTTGAGTGTCATGCCCACCGCCGAGGCACGAGACGTCCTTTCAAAATTTGACGAGACCCTAGAGCTGAAACGGCCGGGACACGGCATCGCGTTCACCCTTCCTCTGAATGGGGCTTGTGTGCGCAAGTCCGTGGAAACCGTTCCCGACGGAGAAATAGAGGAAAAAATGACGCGAGGAGGAGAAGAAGACGAAGTGGTACATTCATTTGAACATTCATTGATCATTGCCGTTGTCAACCGTGGTTACAACCAGGAGGTAATGGAAGCGGCGCGCACCGCCAAGGCCACGGGAGGCACCATTATCCATGCCAGAGGGTTCGCCTTGTCCGGGGTGGAAAAATTTTTTGGCGTGAGTATCCATCCCGAAAAAGAAGTGATTATAATTTTGGCCGAAAACGATCGAAAGCGCGATATCATGCGAGCCATCTCCGAAAAGGCCGGCATAGAAACCCCTGCCGGCGCCGTCACGTTCTCTCTGCCCGTCAGCGGAGTGGAGGGATTGCAACCCTATCTGGAACAGGCGGAAGAATCCGAATCCTGACATCATCCTGACATCCAGCCGTTAAATATGTCGAATAAAGGGGGGCTTGAGGCCCCCCAGTTTTTGTTGTTTCTTAATTTTGTTGCTTTGTTACTTCCTATAGGAAACGCTTGATGGGTCTCTCGCACTTTTCGATGACGGGAACGTATTTGTGGGGTTTGCGGCCGAAACAGATGTCCATCTGCTCGTGGTACGTCACCTTGTTTTCGTCCACAAATCGTTGTTCTATGGCTTCTTTCGTGGAAATATAGCGTATTGTCCCGTTATCGGCATCGACCACCGTCACGCCGCTGAAGCCCTCGTCCAACAAGATCACGGCAGCCGCGCCGATCTGTTTGCCGAAGTTGACGTCGTAGGCCGATGTGGAGCCGCTACGCACCATATGCCCGGGCAGCACCTCGCGGACTTCTGGAATCTCGAAGACGCCAGGCACGAACATTCCTGACTTCTGCATAAAATCATGAATATCGGGGTCTTTTTTCATCATATCTTCAAGGCGTTGGCGGACGAAACGAGCGGCACCCGCCAGTTTTTTGTGCCCAAAGGAATCCGTTCCGTCGCCGCTGTCCGAAAAAACCTTCCCATCCTCGCCACGAATGCCCTCAGCTATCACCATGACGTAGGTTCCCGCGTTTACGTCAGAGTTCATGATGCGCCGCATGTAATGGTGCTTCATGTGTCCGTAGACCACGTCGAAGTCCACGGCCACCTCCGGTATCAGGATGCAATCCGCGTCCGCCGCCACTCCGCCGAGGAAAGCCGTATGCCCGGCGTAACGGCCGAACACCTCCACAATCATGATACGGTTGTGGGTTTTCCCCGTGGTCTTGATATCCTCCACGATCCGGGCGATTTTGTTGACGGCCGAATCTCCCCCCACAGAATAGGTTTGCAAATCCAGGTCCATGGTTTTTGGGGCGTGGACACAGGGGATGCCATTTTGCACCAGGTCCACCACCACTCCGCCCGTGTCGTCTCCGCCCGAAATCACCAGACCGTCGATCTCGAACTTACGCAGCCCCCGAAGGATGCGGTCATACTTGCCGGGATCGTTGATCTTCGAGATCTTGACGCGGCTATGGCCCGCGTCGCTCCCGGCGAAGGCGGAATTCACATGATCGGTGCGTTCTTCGTCCAGAAGCACCAGGCTGTTGAAATCCACTAGGTTATAAAGCCCCGCATAGCCACTAGGGATGATGTAGGCCCCGATCCCCCTCGACGAGGCTACTTTCGCCGCTCCGCGCACCACGGCGTTAAGTCCTCCGCAGTCTCCCCCCGACGTGATGATGCCGATGTTCCTCAGCTTACCCATACGCTTCTCCGTCCCTTCCTAGGATGTTATTTTACAGACTATTGTTTGACACGATTATAATCAATTTTAAGAGAATTTCCTCCAGCCGAAGCACAAAGCCCTCGTCTTTTCATGATTTTATGTTTAAGGAGGCAAGAGTTCCTGAGACCCAGTGCGTTTTTTCGCACAACGTACAAAATACGAGTATAATGCAAATATTTTATGAAGGGGAGAGAAAATTGGAATATTGTTCTTTGAATAGTGATGTTTTTATATTTTATTTCTTTCGCGCTCTCTCGTGTTCTCTTGCGGTGAAAAAAACTAAGCGATTGGACCGAAGCTTAGCATAACTATACGGCTCGTTCTTTACTAGTTGTCTGTTTAAGGAGTGTGAATAATGCGCAAAAGATCGAACGTAGCGAAGGTTGTTATTGTCTTTTTGTTGGCGGGGGCTTCTGGATTGATGGGTTGGCGTATCTTCAATCGCCCCACGCCCTCCGAGGCCGTGAGCATCTCCGCTATTCGCGAACGCAACGGAATGCCGGTCACGAGCTGGCTCGCTTCTCAAAGCCAGTGGGAGTATTGGTTGCCTCTTTATGGCACTGTGCGCACATCGGGTTTGTCGGAAATTTACGCCTCCCAGGCGGAATACGTCACCTCACTTTCCGCGGAGGTGGGCGACACGGTCAAGCGAGGTCAGGTTCTGGCGACCTTAGACTCCCGCAGAGCCGCCGAAAGAGCTCAAGCCGCGGAAGCGCGTTACAACGAATTATCCTTGAGGTATGAGCGCACTCAAGAGCTTCAAAAGGCTGGAGGCTCCAGTCAACAGGATGTGGAAAACGTCTTCTCGCAGTACAAGGAGGCGGGTGCCTCTTTACAACAGCTTCAGAGCGAGCTGGCGCGTCACAAAGTGACTTCACCTATTAATGGAGTCGTCATGCAGAGGAACGCGGAGATTGGCCTTCTAGCCAGCGCGGGCAGACCTCTTTTTGTCATCGGCGATCCTCAACAATTTGAAATCGCTATTGACCTCTCTCCACGTTACATCACTACGGTCAAAAACGGGGAGAGGGCCCGTTATCTGACACCCTCGGGCTTGTGGAAGACGGCGACGGTGAAGCGGGTGGATCCGATGGCCAATGCGGTCACGGGACTTTACAGCGTGGTGCTCGACGTGAAAAACAAGGCGGGCGCGAACCCGAAGGAGATCGAGCTTCGTGTGGGCGCCTCCGTGGAGGCCGAGATTCTCATCGAGGAGAGTGATACCGTGGTAGTCGTCCCCTACGAGAGTGTTCGGGCAATAGGAGGGGAGGCCAAGGTCTATATCTGCTCTGGAGACGTGGCTATCGAGCGTGTCGTCCAGAAAGGACGCACCAACGAGCAGGGTCAGACCCACATCCTGAGCGGGGTGGAAAGCGGGGAAAAAGTGGTTTTGAAAGGCGCGGACCGCATGTATGACGGCGCTAAAATCTGGATCCAGGAAAGCTAAGTTCTGAACCATGTGGCTGATACGCAGTTCTGTTCGACGGCCGGTTTTGACGACCGTTATTACACTTGTGCTGATTCTTTTAGGAAGCTACGCCTACTTGAACATGGGAGTGGCTCTTTTGCCTAAAATGGATATTCCGGTGGTCATGGTCCGGGCTGAATACGAAGGGGCCGGTCCCGCGGAGACGGAATCCACTCTGGTAAAACCCTTCGAGGACGCCATCGCCCGGGTAGAGGGCATCAAAACCATTCGCGGCTTCGCCCGCAACGGCAACGGTATTGTGGTGGTGGAGCTGGAAAACGACGTGGACAACACCCAGGCCGCTATGGACATCGCCACTCAGGTGCGCGCTTTGAGCCTGCCCGACGGGGCCAAAGATCCCTCCATCACCAAGTTCGACATCAACGCGCGGGCGTTTATGTCGATGGTCGCAATTTCCGACCTGCCCACCTCACAGGTACGCGACATCGTGGAGGAGCAGGTGGCTAAACGGTTGACTCAGCTCTTTGGTATGGCTACGGCGGAGGTCATCGGCGGACTCGACCGGCAAATTCATGTGGAAGTCGATCCTCTTTCTCTGAAGGCCCACGACCTGAGTATCACCCGTCTGGCCGAGCTGATCAAAAGATCCAATCGCAACGAGCCCGCGGGCCAGATCGCTTTGGGAGCCAAGGAAATTTCCCTGCGTTTCACGGGAGAAGTGGAAGATCCTTCTCTGTTGGGCTACATCTCCTTGACCCTGGCGAACGGATCCAGCATCACCCTGGGGGACTTGGGCGAGATCAAAGACACGGTGGAGGAAGAGCGCCGACTGTCGCGCTTCAATGGGATCCCCGCGGTGACGCTAGATTTGGTGGCTCGCCCCAACGCCAACGTGGTGGCTCTGGCGGAGCAGGTTTATCGGGAATTGGAACAGGTCCAGCCCTCTTTGCCGGAGGGAATGCGCCTGGAGGTCATTTTCGATAATAGCGTTTATATCAACAACTCCATCAAAAACGTCATCTCAGACATGTTGATGGCCACACTTTTGACCTCTGTGGTGCTTTATTTGTCTTTACAACGTTTTGGAGCTACTCTGGCCGCGGTTCTAACCCTTCCCACTTCTTTGGTGGCCACTTTCATCGTCCAATTTCTCTATGGCTTTACTATTAACATGATGAGCAGCATTGGCTTGGCCATTTCAGTAGGGGTGCTGGTGGACAATGCCATTTTGGTTTTGGAGAACATCTACCGCTATCGGGAGATGGGTTATGACGCTTTGGAGGCTTCGGAGCGGGGAGCGGGAGAAATCTCCGTGGCTGTTTTAGCCAGCGTGGGCACAAATCTGGGGGTCTTCATCCCCATCGCCTTCATGGGGGGCATGTTGGGGCAGATGTTCAACGAATTCGCCCTGACTGTGGTCTTTACCACCCTGGTGTCCCTATACTCCGCCTTTTCCCTGACCCCTATGGTGACAGCCTATTTAGGCGGCGAGCCAAAAGCCCGGTTGTCGCTTTTCGCACGGATTACGACAAGCTGGTGGCAGGTCTTTTTCGACGAACTTCGGCGGTTGCACGTAGGTCTGAGCAAGAGTTGCATGCGTCATCCGATCGTCTCGTTTCTGGTGGTGGCGGCGCTCTGTTTCGCGGCCTATCGGGGAACGTCCTTCATCGGTTTCGATTACATGCCCCGAGAGGATGAAGGGCGCATCAACATTGACGTAGAACTCTCCAGCACAGCGTCCCTGAAGAACACTGACGAAGTTCTCAGGGAGATCGAGAACTATGTGAGCGAATTTCCCTATGTTCGTTTTTACCGTTCCCGAGTGGGAGGTGGGCGTATGAGCGGCACTAACGCTGGCACTGTCTACGTCTACTTGATCGAAGACAAAACCGCGCGGCCCTCTGTTTTTGAAATCGTGGCAGACTGGCGCGCACACTTCGCGCCTCTACCCGACGCGGACGTAGCCATCTCCGGGGCCAGCAGCATGGGAGGTGGTGGAGGCGGCAAACCCATTTCCGTCTCCATCATCGGAGCAGATACCGGCGAGCTGAATCGCGTTGCCGAGGAAGTTATGGCCGCCATGTACGGCACTCGAGGAGTGATGGACGTCCAATCCGACTGGAAGATGGGGCGCGAGGAGGTCCGTTTTTATCCAAACTACCGCCGATTGGGGAGGCTGGGACTTTCCTTCGGCGAGGTGGCCACGGAGGTCAACGGTTACTTGACGGGCTACGAGGCTGGGAAGTACCGCGAGGCCGGAGAGGAATACGACATTCTGGTGAAGCTGCCGCGCAAATGGACCAAGAGCGTGGATAAAATGACGGGGGTTCCTGTGCGGACCCCGGTGGGGTTTTTGCCTCTGGACGACCTAATGGAGGTTCGCCCCGGAACAGGTCCTACCGCTATCAACCGGGAGGACCGGCAGCGCAAGGTTACGGTGGACGCCAACATGGGTCGGGGAATTTCCGTGGGGGAGATCATGATGGAGTTGCAGCCTAAACTGAGCGCCATTGACTTGCCTTCGGGATACCGTCTGAATTACGGCGGAGACATCCGCAACATCAACGAGAACTATGCTAGCATGGTGACGGTGTTGGTCCTGGCGGTCAGCATCACGTTTTTGATGGTGGCGGGGCTTTTGGAATCTTGGGTGTTCGCGATTATTGTGATGGCGACGCTGCCTTTGGCAGCAGTGGGCATTATCCCCATGATGCTGGTTACCAACAGTAATCTTACAGTTTTCGCCCTCTTGGGCATCGTCATGATGGTGGGTATTACGGTAAACAATGCCATTGTTATTTTGGACTACGCGGAGATGCGCCGTCGAGAGGGCATACACTATCGCCGCGCCATCTTGGAAGCCAGCATCACACGCTTTCGACCTATTTTCATGGCTACACTTACCACCCTGGTGGCCCTGGTGCCCATGATCGTGTCCACTGGCGAGGGCGCGCAGCTCAAAGCCCCCATGGCCGTGGTTATGACAGGCGGCCTTGTGGGCGGAGGAATTTTGGCCCTCTACATCATCCCCATGATCTACAACATTGTGTGGAGATTGCGACTCGGAAAATAGTTATAAAAGTCCAATTTTATGGTGGGATTTGGGCGGGGCTGGTTCTCCATCCTTGTATATCCATCCTGATCGAGAAACTCCTTATACCTTGACAAAACTAGCCTCCTTGATATAATTATTTGTGTTCTATGGATTTATAAAGTTATTTGTGATATTGGGCAATTAGTTCAGAGGTAGAACGCTTCCTTGACACGGAAGAGGTCAGAAGTTCGATTCTTCTATTGCCCACCATGAAAATAAGTGTAAAAGTGCCGGGATGGCGGAATGGTAGACGCAGTGGACTCAAAATCCACCGAGAGCAATCTCATGGGAGTTCGAGTCTCCCCCCCGGCATTAAAATGGTATTTCATATTATTCTGAGTTTATTTAAAACCCTGCCAAAAGCAGGGTTTTCCATTTTAAGTATCCTCTACGTATCTCTATAAATCCCCATCGACTCAAGGCAACACAGTATAATAAAATGTATAAAAATATTCCTTATACGGTGGTGGAAAACATGGCGCTAATTAAACTCATGATCAAGCAAGCAAAACCGGAAGAAAAACTTATCTTCTCTCCGACGGCAAGGGGCTCTCTCTGGAAGTCCGATCCAATGGCAAGAAGTACTGGATCATTCGCTATTGGGTGAACAAGAAAGAGCGCCGCACATCTACCGGTCCGTATCCCGGCGTCACGCTGAAGGAAGCGCGTGAAAAGAACGCCGCTCTCCGTAAATTCCTTGATACAGGTAAACCCATTGGCATCGATATGGATTCCATCGTCTATATACTTCGCGTGTAAGACGTTCAATCTCTCGTCCTCTCGTCTAGGTTCCCGTAGCAGTCATGCTTTCCAGAACGTCGTCGGGGAGCGCGGACTCGTGGGGTAGGAAGGGCTCGGCCTCGGTCAAGGCCACTGCCTTCGTTGCCTGCTCAGAGGTGAGTTGTACATTTTTGAAACTGTGATTGGTGAGAATGTTGAAAAGGTTACAGACCGCGTCGATCGCCACGCCGTACAGAGCCGGCTCGATGAGGTCCTCCAGCCACTCTGGGACGTAGGGTAAGTCAATGAGTTCGCTCATCTTCGCCACGGCAGCTTTTTTCTTCTCCGCGCCGGTTTTCCCGGATAGTTCCTTATTACCTTCGTACATGCGTTCACCTCCAATGAAAAAGGTCCCTTGCGGGGCCGCGAATAGTGCGCTGCTATAATGTATCCAGAAGGGTAACCCGATGCCAAGCAGGCGGCGTCAAGGGGAAAACTTGCCTGAGGAATCTGGTGATGTGAGATGCGAAAGCAGATACGTCGCTGGAAAAGCCACAGAGGCAATAAGTACCCGACCAAGGTTCTTCTTATTGCCTCTGCTGTCTGCTGGATCGTAGTGCTGATTTTCTGGTGTTACATCCAGTAGCCGGTGACGGTTAGATTTACTGCTTCAAGGAGCCCGCAGGCCCTTCTCTGCGGCTCTTATTATATCATCTTCCCTTTTTCATTTTACAGGTATCCCGACCATATTCTTGGCTGCCTTTACCCCGTCGCCTTCCTCGCTTTCGCCCCCCCTCCACAAACTTAACGAACGACGAGCTCGCTTCAATCCCGTCATAGGTAAAGGGATAACGCTCAGTGAGAGAGCCTCCAAAACATACTCAGTTGCTTTTGCCATTTCCTCGTCCTCGATTTCGTCTTTATC
>JAIRYN010000018.1 GCA_031267575.1 Synergistaceae bacterium
GGATACCCAAAAAGACAGAAAACTACACAATTTATGCCCGTGTGAACAGGGGAATCGCAACGTTATGAAAGCTAACGGAATTTTAAATTTAACTATGCAAAATAGGTGCGATTGCCCTGTCTCCAGCCCCGCCTCGCAGCGACTCAATGCTTGCAACGCCCCTTGGCGATCCGTCACTTCCGCAGTAGTCACCACCACCGCATGAGGCAAGCCCTGTGTATCCACAGCAATGTGCCGCTTGATCCCCGAAACCTTCTTCCCCGCTGTGTCCGTGTTCTTCACACGCTGCACATCCACGATCAGGAATCTCGTGCTCGCGTCTCGCCCCTGCTTCCTGCGTGCTTTATCCACCTGATTTTTTTAATGCCTGCTCCAGCAGGCTTGTCCCATCCTCCCCTACTTCGCTCTACTGGGTAAAGTACGAATGTACCGTCCGCCATTTGGGAAAATCTTTCGGCAGCGCTCGCCACTGGCAACCTGTTCGCAACAGGTACAACACCCCGCACCACACTTCATACAAATCCACCCTCCGTGGCTTCGTCCGCTTGCGCGCGCTTTCCAACAGCGGCCGGATTTCTTCAAACGCCTCTCGACTTACGTCGCTTGCATACCTTGTCTCTCTCATCGCTCCTCTCCCTCTCCTCGCCCACTTGGGCTCTTCATCTTCCCAATCTGTCTATTATCCGCCTTTTTTAAAATCATGAACGGGTTCTAATCGCTGTCGACCAGGGGAAACCGAAAGCCTACGCCTTCGGCAAAATCAGTGCGCCGTTCTGCACCGGCGAGCGCTTCACGCCGGACGAGGCCATCGGCGAAATGCTCGCGCGGGAAGACAGCGCCTGGATCAACGAAAAGAAGACGGAAGTCATCCTCCAGGTTTCCCCCGCTGTGGCTTCCTATTTCCGCCGCCGCAAGCTCATCTCGCGGCAGGTTATCGAAAAGGAACTGGAGGACGGTGGACTGATCCTGTCGGGCCGCTTTGCCCACCCGAATCAGATTTTGCCGATCGTCCGTTACTGGATTCCGCACGTAAGAATCATCAGCCCGGAAGGGTGGCAGGCGGAACTGGAAAGCGGACTGAAGGCTTATCTGGAAAGTTGAAGGAATGTCATGAACCTTTTCTTGACGATGAGTCAAATCTGACCGGACGAATTGCCGAACAATAAGTTCAGTGCAACAAAATTTTCAACCGCCCCTCTAAAAAAGAGAAACAAAATGAAAGAGTATTCGCAAGAAGCCGTCAATGCCGAAGTGAAAAAGATAATGGCCAGCCAGAAGACCCCAAACATCCTGATTTGCGGTCAGACAGGCATCGGCAAGTCGTCGATCGTCAATTTCCTGTTCAATGACGACGTGACGACGACAGGAACAGGCGAACCTTGCACAAAGGGCATCACACTCCATAAAAATCCCACCGTGAATATCTACGATAGCGAAGGCTACGAGATCGGCAGTGGAAACCAGCAGCATTATGAACGTATGCTGTTTGACGATTTTCTTGTCGAACACCATGATGCGTCGGATCCGGACGCCGTCCATCTGGTGTGGTACGCCATTTCAGGAGCGAGCCACCGGTTTACCGATCTTGACGTAAAACTCGTCCAGCGCATCAAAAAAGAAGGATTCAAAGTTTGCGTTCTCCTTTCCAAGATTGACGAACTGGACGCAGAGCAGCTTGGCGAAATGATGTCGTCCCTGAAAGAAGCCTTGTCAGACGTCGAAATTTTCCGCCTGAGTACCCGGTCGAGGAACAACCCGGCGCTTGCTAAATATTGTGACTGGGACGAACTGGGTAAGTGGTCCTATGGAAAGCTGCCTGCGGTTTTCAAAGAGCGTTTTGTCTCTGCTTTGCGCGGACAATTGGAACTAAAACGGGAGCAGGCCAATACAGCGACGGTAACGGCAGTTGCCGCCGCTGCCGCCGTGGGTATGAGTCCGATACCTCTGAGCGATGCAGCGCTGCTGGTGCCGATACAGACAGGCATGATAGTTCGCATCGGCGTAATCTACGGAATTCATGTCGGGAAAACTGCAATCACCAGTTTGGCGGTCGACGCGGTAGCTACGGTACTGGGCAAGTCCATTGCCGACCAAATTTTAAAATGTATACCGGGTATTGACACGACGCTGGGCGGAGTCATAAACGCCAGTGTGGCCAGCGCGCTCACCGGAGCGTTGGGGATGGCATTTTCCGAACTGTGTTACAAACAATGCAAAGATTCCCTCGATGGCAAACCGCCATCGATCGACATTGAACAACTCTTGACCTCCGCGTCATTTATCGCGGATGTGATTAAAAATGCGAAGGAGTGGGGCAAATGAAAGCTCAAATCAATGTGATTATTCTGGGGCAAACAGGGGTAGGGAAAAGCGCACGCATCAATTATCTCTTTGGTAAAGAGGTAGTAAAAGTGATATCCGGCCCGCCCGGTAATGGACGTGATGATTTCAATAAAATCACCGTCTTGTCGCCGTTGAGGCCCGATGTAAGCATCAATATTTTTGACAGTTGGGGGCTGGAGTCAGCCAAGGCAAACGACTGGAAGAGCGTTATCAATAAGAAGCTCAGCAAGGATAAACTCTCCCCGGACGACATGATATTCGGTATCGTCTACTGCTCTTCCTATGCGAATGACCGCGTCCAGGATTTTGAGATCGAGATACTCAAAGAACTCCTGGGTAAAGAATACAAGATCATTAGGAACTGTCTAGAAATAAGTTAGACAAGTCATTATATATGATGACAAATAGTATAGTTCCATTCGCCATGGAAATCGGAAAACAAAGCTAATACAGTTTCAAACTCCTCGTCTGTCACCTCAAGGCCTGTTTTATAGTCTGACTCATCAAGGACACAGTTTATCGAAAGCCCTGTTTGAGTTTTTGTTGCCCCGATTAAATTAACAATAACAGCAGCGCTGACAAGCGGTATCCCTTCCCAATTCTTGCTGA
>JAIRYN010000019.1 GCA_031267575.1 Synergistaceae bacterium
ATTCAGAAAGCACATCAAAAATATCGGGATGTCCTTCCCAAACCGGTTTGCGCCCTCCACCTGCTCTACGACTTCTGCCTTGTTTTAATATCTCCGCTTCAGGATCATCAAGTTCTTTCACGCCCCCCGTTAGCGTCTGACGCGATACTCCAGATATCCGCCTGACAAGGCTGATTCCGCCATATCCGATTGCTTTGGCTTCCGCCGACAAATATCTCCTCCGTTGATACTCGTTGAGTGTCGGCAACATAACCCCTATACGCATCCTTAACACATTTATATCTATATTCCCCATACCTCGTAGTATGACCGGTATTCCTTAATGTGTCATTATTATTTTTAGACAATTCCTTATCGCTCTGACCCATGCGGATAATGGCGACTACGAAACAAAAAGAAAAATTTTCCGCGACTTGTTCACCAAGAAACTTTCGGAATACCTAGGCAATTACAGCGTTGTCGACATCTGTTCCGAAGCCAAGACGAAACTCGGACAGAACGCCGCCAGTGTTTCACCCTTTGGCAAGGAAACTCTCTTTGAGGAACTGGAAAAAGATTTTTTCATGAATTTTTACAAAGTGCTTTTATCCGGGTGGAAGGACTGGCGAGATAAAAGTCTGCGAAGACTCGATGAGTTCAAGCAAAAAAGAGGGAAGGAGATCGAAAAATTCGAAAAGGGACCACTTGATTTCAATGAAGATGCTGCCAAGAAAATCTGGCAATCTCTTGACGAGGGCTTAAAAAAGCTGGTCGACGAGATTCAGGAGGAAATCGGGGAGTCGGCTGCGGATTTGAAGAACTACTACGAAAAACTTCGTGGAACGTTTTCTGAAAAATCAGACTCTTCCGCTGACCTCGAAGGCTGGGAAAAAATTCTTATCGTAGTATTATCACCCGTTCTCTCGGTAGTGGGCGGTGTGATGCTCGTTTATGATGCGCTCTCCGGAGAAAAAGATAAGCATCGGGATAGGCTCTCGAAGTGGCTTGATAAAGCCGTCGAAGGCACGAAAAAAGACATTCGGGAAAGCTACCGCAAAGGGGAAAAATCGGCGAAGACATAGAGCGCAATCAAAGGCACGTCAATACAAGAGGACAGCTACTCCTGCCTGCGGACAAACGGTCGACTTGAACTTGTAATTCCCCGCGCTTTTGGCGTGGGGAATACACTTCAGATTTTGGTCTGCTTTTGGCGATGTGCGCCGTTTTCGTGCCGTTAATACCCTGCGATCTTGCCGCGGGGATAGGCACGAGGCGCGCTGAGCTACTTTATTTGAAGGAGTGTTGCTCGCCCCATGTGTTTCCCTTCCCGCTCCAGGGGTCTGCGCATCCCTCCGCGAGTCTATGCCTATCCTTCCTGCATCTGGAAACAGCACGTCGCCAGTATGAGTGATTGTGTGCATTCTGGCGTTTCCAATTTTGATGAATACCTAAAAGTACGGCAACAAACATATAAAAGTCCGCGAGCCTAACATATTTGAAAAATTTTCCTATTTTGTATTCCCCGTGACATGACCTGCCATGGCCTCTGTTTACAATGACCGCACGTTCAACTCAAGCCTGTATAGGCTGGGGTGAGCAAAGCGAACCCCAGCGAAATAACGCAAAACAACCATAAGCGGTTGTTATTTTTGTCTAAAATCTATCATCGCTCATTTAACGTAAAGTAATGTGAAATTTGACGGACGATTGGCGTTAACATCATTTAAGAGGAGAACCTCATGGCAATCATTCTTGGCATCATTGTCTTTATGATTCTCTGCCTCTGTATGGGTATAGGCGGAGCGTTCAAAACCGGAAACAGAGCGATTGAGGTCGTGTCCGAATCGGATGTCGTTGACACTTTCATGGCCTTTAAAAGAATGTACGGAAGACAGCCGGGAGATAGCTTCTTCATGGTGTTCAAGAGGTGGCTGGCGGTATCCATCGTAGCTTCGGCGTGTCTGCTGTTATTCGTCGTCAGTGGCCCCATCGGTCCGTTATTGGTTCTGATCATCCTGGTGGTCAAATCGGCAAGCTTCTTGAAAAAGAATGACCCAACCCGACAAGAGAACAGGCAAATGAGACCCGGATCGTAGTCGGCCATGCCCGCTTTTTTCGGCAAAATGAATTTGGAGGTTTGACATTATGGCCGCATCTCTTCCACCCCGAACCCACGTTTGCCCCTCTTGTGGCTGGAAAAGCACGTCATGAGTTCGTAGGTTGGGTAAACGAAGCATTCGTTCATCGATTTACGGCGCTCCACGCCGGAACGGGCGCTTGTCGAGTTTCACTTCGCTCACCCAACCTACACGTTTTGACACCGTCAGCGGGGCCTATGTCGCGCCGGACAGTCTGCGGCACACCGACTAACAAAGGCACTTTCCCGGAAAGGGCGAGCGAAGCGCACAGGGCGTCGTTGATCCGCGTTTGCCATCCCTCCCCGCTCGCCCGGAGCGCGGCAAGAATGTCCGCGTCCAGGCAGATTTTTACCGCCTGCTTGGGGAACGCGGAACGCGGGCGGTCGCGCAGCTTGGTTTGCAAGGAAGGCGGCAATTCGCTGAAGGGTTTGAACAGCGCCGGATCAACCCCGGACAAATCGCCAACTTCTCCATCATCGTCAATCTCTGGCAAGCGGGAACCCATGTCTTGCTCCTTCTCTGGCGTTGGCTTTGCGAAAACTGATGACCCGAATACCAGTCAGCGTCTCGCAAAATACCAACACGTGCAACCGATGATCCAGATACCCTATGGCGACAATACGGACTTCGGGATAGTCATTGCGCCTGTCCTGGTACAGCTTCGCCGTCTCAAAATCGAATTCCGCCGCCCGTTCGGGCGGCAAAGCGCGTTCACGAAGGTTCCGTTCGTTCTTGTCCGGGTCGAAGCTGATTTCCAGGATGATTATTGTACCCCCAACGCTTCAAACGGAGAGATTTCCAACCGGAAAGCTCGTAGGTTGGGTAAGCGAAGCGAACCCCGGCGAAACAGCGCAAAACGACCATAGGTGATTGTCATTTGAGAAAACCGTAGTCCCCAAGTCTGTTATCGCTTATTTGGCGCAAAGTAACGCAGAATTTTGCTGACGACTGGTGTTAACATCAAGAGGAAAACCTCATGACATTCATTCTTTGCATCATTGTCTTTACGATCCCCCGTCTCTGCATGGGGATAGGCGGAGCGTTCAAAGCCGGAAACAAAGCGATCATAGATCTCGCCAATTGGAGCGGCTTTGCTTACGGCGAGTGGACGAAAAGAAACGGGATGAAAAGAAACGACCGCACTTTCCGCGAAGCGCGGTCGCCCGGCAAAGGATGAAAGACGCCGTGCGTCAGCCAGCGTCGGCTACAAAGACGGTCATGCCGACGACGCGGATTCCAGCGTATTTGGATTCGTTTCTGGCAATCCAGGTATCGACCGCGTCCAGCGTCAAATTGGAAGCAAGGACTTGTCCGGTACGTTTGTTCACGACGGAATACATAGTTCGATCCTTTCTCTCTGTTTGGCCAGTAATCTTACTTGAAGCAACAATGTCTCCCGCCGTTGGCGCCGAACCTGCCCCAAACCAAAAAAAATCCCACACCGTTCGGCATGGGATTCAAAATCCCATCGTTACGATGGGTCAGGGAGGGTCAAACATTGCCAGCGAGGGACGCTGGAACAACAGGAGAAATGATAGGAGTTTCCGAAACGAGCGTCTGTTTGACATATTGGGTGTTTGCGTAACGAAATGTAATTATCGCCACGCAGGCCCCCAAAACGTCACGCCGCCACTCTCGATCCGGGGGCTTCACCTAGACTGTCACGCGGTGATAAACCCCGAACGCTTCGGTTGCTTCTCCCAGGATCATTGGCCATCAGGCACCAGCACGACCTTGATCGATTCGACCGAATGCGCGCACTCGAAAGCGGCTTTCCAGTCGGAAAGTTTGTAGCGGTGCGTGACGATGCCTTTCGAGGTCACTAATCCGCGTTCGAGCAGGTCGATGGCGACGGGATACGTGTAGGGACTGAGGTGGGCGCCGCGAATGTCGAGTTCCTTGCGATCGCCAATGATCGACCAGTCGGCGGTCGTTTCCTTGCCGAAGACACTGAATTCGACGAAGCGACCGAGCTTGCGGATCATGTTCAGACCCTGCGTGACGCCAACCGGATTGCCGGTGGCTTCGATGTATACGTCGCAGCCGTAACCGCCGGTCAACGAACGGATGATGGCTTCGGCGTTTTCCTTCGCCGGGTTGATCGTCAGGTCGGCGCCGTAGGTTCGGGCGAGCTTGAGACGCTCTTCGACCGGATCGATGACGACCAG
>JAIRYN010000020.1 GCA_031267575.1 Synergistaceae bacterium
ATCAAAGACATCCAAAGAAACGGACTTCTGAAAGGCATAGGTAAACCCGAAGCCTTAAAAACCCAAAAGGTTTACAGCCGCCGTATTAATGAATATCACCGTCTTACCTACGCAACCGACGAAAATCGAAAATTAAGGATACTTTCCTGCAAGGGGCATTACGAGGATTGAGAGGATTGAGAGGATTGAACGGAAGTTGTTCTGGACAAAGCTCACCGGACGTATGCGTTTTTGCGTGAACAGGGCGAGATAGGGCATTGGATTTCTCCACAGCTACCCCCAGCGACGTGATCGCGTTCGCGGTAACCGTATGGTCTTCCGTAGATAGAGAAAATGAGCGCCATGTCCTTTCTCCCTTTCTTTCTGTCTTTCTTTATCTTTATTTACTCAGGTTTTTTCCTCAGATAAATTGACCTACTAAATTGACCTACAGACAGACGTGAGATATGATTTTCATGTCCGATCAACTGTCTGTTGATGGAAAACATTATTGGTTATTTTTATCCGATTGTCAAGAGCATTAGGTTAATTTTATCCTGAATTTTATCCGAATGAAAGGAAAGAAGACAAATGATATGTAAAACTGAATACGCTTACAGATTAAGACAGGCAAGAGATTCTCTAGGTATGCTTCAGCGTGTTTTTGGCGATCCTCTTAATTTAAACGATGCGCAGGTCAAAGACCTTGAAACAGGTAGAAAAAAACTGACCATAGAGCTTGCAGTGCGGATAGAAAAAGTCTATGGGATAGATTTTCGCTGGCTTTTGACTGGAGAAGGGGAGATGTTGAGAAACCCGCAAGAAGAAGGACGCCGCTCTTCATCAAATCATTCTTCTCATTCTTCTCATTCTTTATCAAATCATTCTTCTCATTCTTCATCAAATCATTCTTCACCAAACATTTTGCTAAGCTCTTCACCAAACGTTTCACTAAGCGCCTCATCAAACGCTTCATCAAACGCTTCATCAAATGAAGTGCTTGGCAACGTTGAGAACAACGCCTTTATCCAGGCGGGAAATGACAGCGCCGTCATCGTCAACAAAATCGTCAACAAAGATGGGGAGCACGTGCTCACCGATGAACTTGTGGAGTTGATCCGTGTCTTTGAAACGTTAGATGTGAAGCGGCGTATATCCCTGCTTGGGAAAGCTTACACTTTGGAAGAGGAAGGCGAGTCAATGAATTGAATAAAATTAATAAATTGCATTTAAGTTAATGAAATGCATTTAAGTTAATGAATTGAATAAAATTGCCGAAAAATGGCGACCACGCAGATGGCCCACGTGGTCGTTTTGTCATAGACGTATCGCGTCGCCGTCCCAGGCACGGGACGTTTCTTCTCGGGGAACCGCGACATGGATGTAGGAGGAATACGGGCGAAACTCCCAGCCCGGAAGCTGGAAAAGCCGCGTGGCCAGAACAATGAAAGGAGCAATAGGAGCTTGGGCGTCGTTTGACGCGCGAGGCAAACGAAGATCCGCAGCGCAACCGATCATGTGCCGGCTCGACTTTGTTCCGCCCACCTCTACGTTGTGAGCGGGACAGCGCCAGCCTGAGTTTACGACTACGGGGGCTCCCCAAGCTCTACGCAACATTTCGAGCCACAACACCAGAGCTTGGGCAACTGGCCCTTTGCCGCAACAGGGACACAAAAATTCCTCCTTCCTGAAATGCTCGATTCGATAGTTTATGGCATCACATCCGATCCGATCAGTTTATTCACAGGCTTATTCACAGGCTTATCGAGCGGCGCGTTAGCAACTTCAGCAACTTCGTCGGCCAAGGGCGAAAAACAACAGACCTGACAATGACGTAACCGATCGATGGCCCCCCGCAGGGCTCGCAGCTCTCCCTCCATCCGCAGCAGCAAAAAACCGGACACGACAATGGAAAAGCCACTTTGCAACGTGGACTCTATGAACGTTTCCATGAAAGAAAACCTCCTTGAAAACTTTCTTGAAAACCTGCTTAGTTCAGACTTTAGGCCTTTTACTTTAATTCAATTCGTTCAGACTTTAGGCCTTTTACTTTAATTCAATTCGTTCAGACTTTAGGCCTTTTACTTTAATTCAATTCGTCCAGACTTTAGGCCTTTTACTTTAATTCAATTCGTCCAGATTTTAGGCCTTTTACTTTAATTCAATTCGTCCAGACTTTAGGCCTTTTACTTTAATTCAATTCGTCCAGGTCGATGGGCGTGACCGTGTGCGTAATGAACTCCGCGGTAACCGCGGTCAACGGGGGTTCCGCGAAGATCTCGCTATTGTCGACGATCTCGTCCATCAGAGCCTTAACATCCTCAGCGTCAGCAGATACATCGGCATAGGGAAAGGTCATGGAAACCGTCTTACCTCCGCTGGCGTCAAACGTGAGCTTCAAACTAACAGCCATACAAACACCTCCTTTCTTTTTATTTATACTGCCTTATACTGCTTTTGATACTCCTTTTGATACTATTTTTGATACTGCCTTTAATACTGCCTTTGATACTCCTTTTGATACTGCTTTTGATACTGCTTTTGATACTGTCTTCATTGCATCTTCATTGCGCCTTCAGTGCGCTGCCCGGCCTAGTTCTCCAGGCTAGTGACCTTGGTGCGTTCCACGCGGACCAACGAATGATCCAAAACGGGAAGCAACGCCCCGACGACGCTCATGATCTTGTCGTTGTCCGCGCCTTCGACGATTTTGCCCAGGGAGCAGCTCTTGACGATCATGTTGCCGGTGGCGGGATTTGTGCCCGCGTCCAACTTCACCGCTATGGAACTCTTATACGCGCTTTCGATAACCGACATACCGTCAACCTCCTTTCGTTAAGATGATACTATTATATGCAATATTATTATATTTGTAAAGCATAATTTAATGCTGAATTTAATAATAAAAAATAATTTACTTATTGACATTAAAAGTACTTTGGTTTATTATCTCCTCTGTTTCACGTAAAGTGATCGGACAAGGTGGTGGCGAGAGTGAATAATTTTTTCAAAAACGATATTCTCAAAGTCAATGTTGGAGTGGTGAAAATCGGAGGAGCCATTGGTAACGACCCGTCGCGGCTCTTGATGGAGCTGGCGGATCGCGCGCGTCGAGGAGAACGATGGGTTTTGGTTCATGGCGCCAGTGGCCCTATGGAGTCCATATGTCGCTCCTGCGAGATAGAACCTCTTTATGTAACGAGCCCCAGTGGGTACCGCAGCCGTTTTGTCGGCGCAAAAGAGCTGGCCCTGTTCGAGGCGGCTTGTTGCCATTACTCCGTGGAACTTTCATGGAAACTGGGAAAACTTGGGATTGGCGCTCTTCCTATCTATCCTTCTCAGAGCGTTACGGCGTTGGCTACACGCAAGGACAGCCTTCGTTCCGTGGAGAACGGTAAGGTACGGATCCTACGGGGTAACTACAGCGGAACGGTTTGTGGTTTCGAGGCCGCGCCGTTGATCGACGCTTGGGAAAAAGGGCTTTTGCCTCTTTTGCCCCCCTTGGCCTCGGACGACAAGGGCAACAGCCTGAACGTGGACGGGGATCGCATGGCCGCCGCCGCTGCTTCCGCCATTGGAGCGGATGTTCTGGTCATACTGAGCAACGTGCCGGGGATCCTGCGCGACGTGGACAATCCTGAGAGCCGGGTGGAAATGGGGAGCCTTGACGGTTGGGGTGAATTGGAGGCGCTGGCTCAGGGTAACATGAAAAGGAAACTGCTGGCTGCTCGCGAAGCCCTGGAAGGTCATGTGAGCAAGGTCATTTTGGCGGACAGCCGTAAAGATAATCCAATATCCCGCGCTTTGGCCGGAGGAGGCACCACACTGTGTCGAACATCTACGGCGGTCGCGGACTAGAGATCGTTTCAGGACGCGGCGCGTCTGTGACGGACGCTCAGGGTGTCTGTTATGTCGATTTTTTGTGTGGCAATGGATCGGCTCTTTTCGGGCATTGTCATCCGGTATTGATGGAGGCGGCGCAAAAAGCGCTGCATTCCCTTTGGGCGGCGTCTCCCGGACTTGTCAACTCCGCGCGCGACAACTTACGCAAAAACATCGCGTCTCTTTTACCAGAGGGAAAGGTTTTTTTGTGCAACAGCGGAGCCGAATCCATAGAAGCGGCCTTAAAACTGGTCATAAGCCTTCGCCCGAAGCGCAAAAAAATTCTGGCTCTTCGGCGCGGTTTTCACGGGCGCACGTTGGGCGCGTTGTCTTTGACCTTTAACCCGCAATACCGTAAGGCATGGTTGGAGAATTTGTTGCCCGCGCAACACCTCAAAGCCGAGGAAATTCCCCAGGCAGTGGACGAGGACACGGTGGCCGTCTTCTTGGAGCCCATTCAGGGAGAAGGTGGCGTATATCCTCTGGACGCCTTCACCGGCGCCGCGATCACGCAAGCGTGCAAGGCATCGGGGACTCTTTTGGTGGTGGATGAGATCCAATCCGGCTGGGGCCGATGTGGCGCAATCCTGGCAAGCCCTCTGGTCGGTCTGGAACCCGACGTCATAACCTTGGCAAAGGGCGTTGCGGGCGGGCTGCCTGTGGGCGTTACTCTTTGGAAGGGCGCTTTAGGAGACTTTCCCGCCAAAGGGCACGGCAGCACTTATGGAGGAAACCCCGTCATCGCCTCCGTGGCTTTGGCCTCGTGGGAGTTGCTGCACTCGGAAGGTTATCCCCAACGCGCGGCGCGAAATGGAGATGCTTTTGTCGCGGCGATCAAGGCTTTAAATTCGCCGTTGATCAAGGAAGTTCGTCATAAGGGGTTGCTGGTGGGCGTGGAACTCACGATCAAGGCCGAACCCGTCGTCAAGGCGCTCCAGGAAAAAGGTGTACTGGCGTTGAACGCCGGTCCTCAGGTGGCGCGTTTCCTTCCACCTTTCACTGCGGAGGAAGAAGATTTTGCCATCGTGGTTCAGACCTTTGGAGAAACACTACGAACTTTTTAAATAACGCCTGAAATAACGATTAAAATAACGATTGGAAAATAACGTCTGAACGCGGCCCGCCTTCTCACAAGGAGAAAGGCGGGCTTAAGTGTATTGTGCTTGCTTTTTTCATAAATCCTGAGAACATATACATGACGTATACTTGTTAGCTGGGTTATAACGCGAACTTACTGCGGACGTAAGACCGGTTTCAGTTGGCTGTCTTTGTCGATCTTAGAATTCCACAACTTTAGTCGTGGGAGTATGTTAAGATAAAAATCGATTTAAATCGAATGAAAGCAAATGGGAATTGAAAGCAATGGGAATTGAAAGCAATGGGAAGGGGCAACAATTTTGCGTGTGTTGATTCTTGGGGCGAACGGTTTTATCGGAAGTCATTTAATTGAGAAGATTTTGGCGACGACAGACTGGTCCGTGGTTGCTTTCGATCTAAATGATGAAAATATGAAAGAGTTTAAAAAGGAGTTTAAAAAGGAGAAGGAGTTTAAAAAGAATCTTGAAAGGGAAGGGCGGTTTTCTTTCCGAAAAGGCGATATTTTCCAGGAAGATCGATGGTTAGAAGAACAGGTTGCGATCAGCGACGTGGTTTTGCCCTTCGCGGGAATCGCCAAGCCGGCTTATTATCTTAGCCATCCTCTGTGGACCTTCGAGTTGGATTTCGAGCAGAACCTGAAGATCGTCCGACTGTGCGCGAAGCACGGTAAGCGGGTGATTTTTCCTTCCACATCCGAGGTTTACGGATTGACCAGCGATGAGGTGTTGGACGAGGACGAAAGCCCCTTGATCGTTGGACCCATCAACAAGATGCGTTGGATCTACAGTTGCGGTAAACAGATGATAGACCGCATTATCACGGCCTACGGACAAGAAATGGGGCTGCGCTACACGATTTTTAGACCCTTCAATTGGGTGGGGCCTCGGCTCGATACCCAAAAGGACGCGCGGCAACACACAGCACGCTCCATCACACAGATCGTCTGGGACATACTGGAAAAAGGTGAAGTCACACTGGTGGCCGGCGGAGAACAGCGGCGCAGCTTTACGTGGATAGGGGACGGTACTGACGCGCTCATGGCGCTGCTTCGCAACGAAGAAGGCCGAGCCGACGGGCAAATCTTCAACGTGGGCAACCCCGACAACAACGCGTCCATCCGCGAGCTGGCCCAAATGATCGTCGATGTGATGAAGGACATCCCCAAGTACGCATCCCAAGCGGAAAAGACGCGTTTCGTGCCGGTTCCGGCGGAGGAGTATTACCTCAATGGCTACGACGATATGCGCAATCGAGTGCCATCTATCGCGAAAATGCGGCGTCTTATGGACTGGACGCCCAAAGTGAATTTGCGTGACGCTGTGCGAATGACTCTAGCACAAAATCTGAAACAAGATCCGAAGTAGGTGTACCGCTTGAAAAAACTGGCGATTGTCCTGACGGGACTTGCGTTGTTCGTTTTTTTTTACGGGTTGGGAGACTACGCACTGATTGAACCCGACGAAGGACGCTACTCGGAGATCGCCCGGGAAATGCTGGAGACGGGGGACTTTGTCACCCCCAAGCTCAATCACGTCAAGTATTTCGAGAAACCCGTTTTGCACTACTGGTTAACGGCTCTGTCTTTTGCTGTTTTCGGCTTCGACGAGGCCGCAGCGCGTTTGACGCCCGTGTTGTTCGCGCTAGGAGGGGCTTGGATCGTCTTCACGACGGCGCGGCGGATGTGGGGAGCGGGTTTAAGAGAAGGCGTAAGAAAGGAAGGCGTAAGAGCGGGTTTAAAGGAAGATTTAAGAGATGGTTCATTAAGAGAAGGTTCATTAAGAAAAGGTTCAAAGGAAGGGCTTTATGGGGCAACGATTCTCTCCAGTTGTCTTTTATGGTTTGCCATCGCGCGTCTCAATATCCTGGACATGACGGTGACCTTTTTTATCACGCTTGCAATGGCGGGCTTCTGGCGGGGGTGTGCCGAAGACGGAGAGGTTGAAGACAGAGAGGTTGAAGATAGAGAGGTTGAAGACGGAGAAGCCGAAGGGAAAAGGGAAGAAGGGAAAAGGGAAGAAAGGAAAAGAGGGAGGGAAAATTCTCGGCGGTATCTTTTTTTGTTTTACGGGGGAATGGCGCTGGCGACGCTCTCAAAAGGACTGATCGGGGTCGTGCTGCCGGGCGGGATCGCCTTTTTTTACATTTTAGCAACCCGTCAGTGGAGGTTGGTTCTCCGTTCGCTTTACTGGCCGGGCATTGTGTTGTTTTTCCTGCTGACCGTGCCGTGGTTTTGGGCGGTTTGCCATGTCAATAGCGACTTCTTCCATTACTTTTTCATCCAGGAGCACCTGCTGCGCTACACCACACGAATTCATGACCGATACCAACCTTTCTGGTATTTCATCCCTATTCTGGTGGGTGGACTGATTCCCTGGGCCGGCCTGTTGCCCGACATACTGAGAGATCTCTTTTTTGCCTGGAAATCCCTCGCCTGGAAATCCGGAACTAAAGCCAGGGTTAAAGCCGGGGTTAAAGCCTGGACTGAAAACGAGAAATCCTCCTTTATTGAAAACGAGAAATCCTCCTTTCCTGACATCTTTTTAGGGATTTGGTTTGCTTTGCCTTTCGTTTTTTTCTCCCTATCCAGCTCCAAGCTGATTCCCTACATTCTACCCAGTCTCCCTCCCTTGGCAATTTTGGGTGGCAAGGCGCTGGCCCTCGTCGCCAACGGAGATGGCGCGCGCGGCAAACGATTCGCCTTCCTCAATGGAGGGGTGTTGACTCTCCCAGCCATGGCGGGGGTCGTGTATCCGTTGATGGACACGGAGCTGGGAACGGCCGCGCTTTACCCCTATACCTTGCCCGCGGCGGCGAGCCTTCTAACCCTGGCCTTGTGTGGGTGGCTGTGTTGCTTTAAGCGCATCTACTCCAAAATGGTTTCTGTTCTCTGTGTGCTGGCGTTCGTCAATTTGGCAATTTTCGCGCGGGGATTCGTCCTCAAAGCGGAATTAGATTCTTATGAAACGCAGGCCGCGCTGATTGAAGAAATTCTCAAACCCGACGACGTGGTGGTTGCCTACAAAGAGACGGCTCAAGGATTGGGTTTTTACTTGAGACGCCGGATTGCGCTGGTGGACATGTTGGGAGAATTGGAGTTTGGCGCGTGTCAGGAAAAAGACCCACGCTGGTTCATCGATTCTCAATCCCTCAAAGCCCTGTGGGACGGGGAGAAACGCGTTTTCCTGGTTTCGAGCGAAGAACATTTAGACGAGCTGACGCGATTGCTGGGAGAAAGCAATGTGATACAATGGAACTCGGCCCGTATCACTGTAATTTTGTCAAATTTTTAAGTGGCTTTGTTAGATTTTTAAGTGGATTTGTTAGATTTTTAATAGGGTTTTTACGATAAAGCGAAAAGAGAAGACGTAAGACCGGTTTCAGTTGGCTGTCTTTGTCGATCTTAGAATTCCATGACTTTAGTCGTGGGAGTATGTTAATTTGAATCACTATAGGAGTTGCTTCGCGATTGAACAACCCAGATGTCTCTGTTATCATACCTGCTTACAACGAGGAAGAGAGCCTTCCTAAACTAGTTGAACGTCTTTTTCCCGTCCTCGATGAGCTGAAGCGCTCTTATGAAGTTATTTTCGTCAACGACGGCAGTCGTGACACTACGCTGCCTTTGTTGTTACAGATTCAGAAACGACGTCCCGACGTGACGCGCGTCTTGGACTTTAACGGCAACTTCGGTCAACACATGGCGATCATGGCGGGTTTTGGGCACATGAGAGGGAAAATAGCGATCACTCTTGACGCGGACCTGCAAAACCCACCGGAGGAGATCCCTCGTATACTGCGCTGTGTGGATGAAGGACACGACGTGGTCGGGACGGTTCGTCAACAGCGCAAAGATACTTTTTTCCGGGTGATGGCCTCGTGGATGGTCAATCGCCTGACCAACCGAATCACGGGTCTGGCGTTGCGGGATTATGGGTGTATGTTGCGCGCCTACCGCCGAGATGTGGTAGACATTATCAATGAGTCAGCGGAGAGCACAACCTTTATTCCTGCCCTGGCTCAGAGGTTCGCGACGAATCCCATCGAAATCGATGTCGCCCACCAGGAACGGGAACAGGGGAACTCCAAATACAGTTTATTTCGTTTGATTCGCTTGAATTTCGACCTGATGACGAGTTTCTCCATCATACCGTTACAAGTGGTGACCATGACGGGTATTTTGATTTCACTGATGAGTTTTCTTTTTGCGTCGTTCATGTTTCTCCGGCGTTTGATTGTCGGGCCTGAGGCTGAAGGGGTTTTCACGCTTCTGGCGATTCTTTTCTTTTTGATGGGGGTGACGATCTCCTGTATCGGCATCGAAGGCGAATATGTGGGGCGTATTTACCAAGAGGTCCGCAAGCGTCCTCGTTACGTGGTCCGAAAGGTTTATGAACCGGAGGGTCCAATGATTTATGAACCGAATGGTTCAATGCTTCATGAACCGGATGGTTCAATGATTCAATGTCATCGGAATCGAGAACTTGACTGTGAAAGGAATGATGCGTAATCGCCGACTTTCGCGTTCCGTCGCTGACATGAGTTTTTCCGAATTCCGGCGTCAAGTGGAATACAAAGCGAGGATGCATGAAGGTCAGATCGTGGTGGTGGATCGTTTCTTTCCAATCTTTCCAAGTAGCAAGATAAGCTCGTGCTGCGGACAAAAGCTAGGAGAGTTGCCGCTATCGGTTCGGGAATGGACGTGTCCACAATGTGGCGCACGCCATGATCGTGACGTAAACGCCGCAATCAATTTAAGAAAATACGCCGTGAGTTCCACGGTGTCAGCCTGTGGAGAGGAAAGCTCTGGCCGTCGTCGCGAGATGGCGGTGAAACTGGCCTTAGTGAAGCAGGAAGCCAACAGTAAACTTGCTCCTGATCATATTTGATCAGATTTATTCAGGTTTGCATAGGTTTGGCAGAACGGTGGTCTTTATCTCAAAGTTGGGCGAGGTGGTTGAAATCTAACCTGAAGTGTGATATATTTATGATCAGTAGGGAGACCGGGCAGCCCGGATGGGCAGTCAAAGGAGTACCCTGCTTTTTTATATTGGGAGAATTTCGTAAAAGGAATTGTTTCATGCTCTTTTGATGTGAGCTCCACTTTCGCGAAATAGAGGTATGCAGTATTTCCGGCAAAATCACACGTATCTCGGTTGGACCCTGAAGTCAAAAAAAATAAAAAAATAAGAAGTAGAGACGTCCGCCCGCGCGTCTCTACTTCTTATTTTTTTTGACTTCGTCCAATCCACTTGCTATTGGGCTCCGAGGAAAAACCGTGCTCATAAGGAGGGCTGAAATGCTGCAACGACCATTTTTTGAAACGACGCAGGGAAAACTTTACATGGGTGATTGCCTGGAAGTTCTTCCAGAGATCCCCTCCGAGAGCGTGGATATGATTCTTTGCGATCTTCCTTA